>JAEZLC010000119.1 GCA_023435965.1 Cyanobacteria bacterium OH_CDB_58
TGAATGATTCAGCGAACTTTTTTGCAAAATTGTATTTGAGCGAACCTGATCAAATGAATATTTCTTCACTTTCAAAGGATGAAGACGGCTTATATGACTATACTTTAGACGATAAAAATAATGTAATATTTTACAATACACAGAATGCAGAAAGTGTTTTCGAATTCCCTTTCAGTAATTTGGTATTTTTCCTAAAGGTAAGAGCATCTTCAGACTGTATAAAATTATCTAAACTTTTAAACCATTCTTTAGAGAGCGGAAAACTTAACTATAAAGAGCTTATGGCGAACAAAGAACTCTTATCCGAAGTTGATCCTTCTATTTCTAAGCAAATGATTGAAGCTTTTCCCGATATTTTAGGATTGAATTAATTTATTCACACACTTAACAAATTTTATATAAGTAGTGTAAAATCAATATTTATATGAGATAATCATCGGGTAATTGAGCTAAAAAAAGGTTTTTATTATGATAAAAGTCGGAGTTGTGGGTGCCTTAGGCAAAATGGGCAAAGAGGTTATTAAAGCTGTTCTCTCACAAAATGATACAGAGCTGGTAATGGCAATCGATGTTTTTAAAGAAGGTGAAGATATCGGTTCTATTGTGGTCGGCAAGACGATAGGTGTTGAAATCAAAAGCAATATTGAAGAAGCTATTGATTCATCAAGACCTGATGTTATTGTGGATTTTACTCAACCGGGCCTGATTTTTAAAAACACTCAAGTTTATCTTGCTAAAAAAGTTCACACGGTTATAGGCACAACAGGTCTTAGCGAAGAACAACTGGCAGTTTTAAAAGAAGTTTCAGATAAAAACAAGGTATCTTGTCTTATTGCTCCAAATTTTTCAACAGGTGCAATATTGATGATGCGTTTTGCAAAACAGGCAGCGAAGTATTTTAATAATGCTGAAATAATTGAGCTTCACCATAACCAGAAAAAAGATGCTCCATCAGGTACGGCAATTAAAACAGCTAAATTAATGGCGGAAGAAAATTCTGATTTTTCTACCAATAATTGTGCGGAAGTTGAGTTGCTAGAAGGTGCAAGAGGTGCAAACTCAGACTCAAATATAAGAATTCATTCGGTCAGGATGCCGGGATATATTGCTTCTCAAGAGGTGATATTCGGCTCTGACGGACAAATATTTAAAATAAAGCACGACACTATGGATAGATCTTGCTATATGGCCGGAGTGCTGCTGGCAGTTAGACATGTCTGTCACAATGTCGGGTTTGTGTACGGATTAGAAAATATAATGTAAGGGGAAGACATGAGAAAACCAAACATCGCAGTTTTAGGTGCAACTGGTGTTGTAGGACAAGAAATCCTAAACATCCTAATTGAAAACGAAGTTCCATACAATGAAATAAAATTTTTGGCCAGTGCCAAGAGTGCAGGTAAGGAAATCGAGTTCAAGGGTAAGAAGCACAAGATTGTCGAAGCTACCCCCGATGCTTTTGAAGGCGTTAATATAGTACTTGCTTCAGCTGGCGGTTCAACCAGCAAGATGTTTGCTCATGAAGCCGTTAAAAGAGGTGCTGTATTTATTGATAATTCAAGTGCTTTCAGAATGGATAAAGAAGCTCCGCTTGTAATTGTGGGCGTTAACGAAGAAGATTTGAGACAGCACAAAGGCATAATACCAAATCCAAACTGTTCAACTTCTCAGCTTATGTTGGTATTAAAACCTCTTCACGATTACGCGAAAATCAAAAGACTCGTTGTCAGTACATACCAAGCAGTAAGCGGCGCGGGTATTGCAGCAATTACAGAGCTAAAAGAGAATACAAAAGCTGCTCTGGCTGGAGAAGAATTTGAAAATAAAGTATTCAAAAAACCTATAGCATTTAACGTTATCCCTCAAATTGATGTATTCTGCGAAAACGGGTACACAAAAGAGGAAATGAAAGTAGTTGATGAAACTAAAAAAATCCTTCATTTAGAAGACTCAACTCCTATAACTTGTACGGCAGTGAGGGTTCCTGTTTTTAACGGTCACTCTGAGGCGGTAACAATAGAATTTGAAAAAGAAATTACTCCTGAGAAGGCAAGAGAGCTTCTTGCCAGCACCTGGGGTGTAGAAGTTGTAGATGATATCGCTAATTATGAATATCCTACACCTGCTATGGCTTCTGGTAAAAATCCGGTTTATGTCGGTAGAATTAGAAAAGATCTGGCTTTTGACAATGCTATTTCTCTATGGTGTGTTGCAGATAATATTAGAATCGGTGCGGCACTCAATACGGTCAGAATAGCTGAAAAAGTTATCGAGATGCAGTTGTTTTAATTGCTAAGAAATCAATTACAGATTACTAAAATTTAAGGAGAAAATATAATGTCTTTAAGATATGACGCAGGCGAAGTTATAACCGCAATGGTAACGCCATTTGATGAAAATTTAAAAGTAGATTTCAATGCTTTGGAAAAACTGGTTGAGCACCTTATTAATTCAGGTTCTGATGCAATTTTGGTCGCAGGAACAACCGGTGAATCTCCAACGCTAACGCACGAAGAAGAACTAGATCTATTAGCTTTTGTAAAAGAAAAGGCCAATGGCAGAGTTAAAATTGTTATGGGAGCTGGATCAAATTCAACGCTTACGGCTCTTGAAATGTCTAAAAAAGTTGAGGCGGCGGGAGCCGATGCTATATTGACAGTTGTTCCTTATTACAACAAGCCATCACAAAAAGGAATGTATGAACACTTTTCAGCGATAGCAAAAGCTGTAAATGTTCCTATTATTTTATATAATATCCCTGGAAGAACAGGTGTTAATATGTGCCCTTCCACTATAGCAAAACTTGCAAAAGAGTTTAAAAACATAGTTGCTGTTAAACAAAGTAATGCAGATTTAGATTTGGTAAGCGATATTAAGATATTATGTCCTGATGACTTTGCTATATATTCCGGAGATGACAGTTTAACACTTCCAATGCTTTCACTGGGAGCACATGGCGTAATCAGTGTTGCTTCGCATATTGCAGGAAAAACAATAAAAGAAATCATAAGGTCATTTAAAAGTGGCGATATAAAAACTGCAACAGAAAAGCATTTATATTTATACCCTGCTTTTAAAAAGATATTTATGCTTCCAAACCCTGTTCCAATAAAAGAAGTTCTTTCTAAAGTCGGATTGATTCCAAAATACGTAAGAATGCCTCTAGTCGTTATGGACGAAGAGGAAAGAAACGAGTTGTACAGTGTTTTGAATAAATATTTATAATATTTGCAATTCTTGAATTAAAAAGGCTATCTTTAAACATAGCCTTTTTTGTTAGTTTACTAAATTGAAAATATCGTTACAGACCTTGAATAATTCTTTTGCCTGCTTAAAGTCAATCATATTAGCACCGTCGCAAAGTGCACAATCAGGGCAAGGATGAACTTCAAAGAACAGACCTTTTGCTCCAGCGGCAACCGCAGATTTAGCAAGAGTTTCCACGAATTTTCTTTCTCCGGAAGAACTATCTCCCGCACCACCAGGTAATTGAACGCTGTGAGTAGCATCAAAAATTACCGGATAACCCATTTCCTGAATAATAGGGATAGCTCTCATATCAGATACAAGATTGTTGTACCCGAAGCTTACGCCTCTGTCTGTTATGGTTATTTTCTGGTTTCCTGAATCCGATACTTTTTTTGCTATTGATTTCATTTGAGAAGGAGCTAAAAATTGACCTTTTTTGATGTTAATAATTTTATCTGTTTTCGCAGCGGCAATCAGTAAGTCCGTTTGTCTGCATAAAAATGCCGGGATTTGAATTATATCAGCCACTTCTGCTGCAATAGCTGCTTCGTGTGATTCGTGTATATCGGTTACGATAGGCAGATTAAATTCTTTTTTTACTTCGCTTAATAATTCAAGCCCTTTTTCCATACCTAGTCCTCGATAAGAATCAATAGAGCTTCTGTTTGCTTTATCGTATGATGACTTGAACACAAAATTAACGCCGGTTTCCAGTGCAATATTTTTTAATTCTTCTGCCGCTTTAAACAGAACATCCTTGCTTTCTATTGCACAGGGTCCTGCAAGTATTGTCAGAGTGTTACCGCCTATTTCGAAATCATTTAGTTTAACTTTTTTTATTTCTGTCATCTCAAATTTTCCTCAAACTGTTTTATTTATTGTTTTATTATATTTCAAATCTGATGACTTTTCTATAACTGATTAAGTTTTATTCACCGCCATCTTTAAAAAGTAGAAAGCATAGATAATGTGTGTTATAAAGTTGTATAAGTTGAGAGTTATCTAATGTCCAAAAGAATTTTATACAGTTTAATATTTTTAGGTTTTATTTCACAAGGTATAAGCTTTGCTCAAGATGAAGTCAGTCTCGGAGCTCAGCCTAAAAAAACTGTGAACATAAGACCTGTAGAAAAAGTTATCAAAGGAAGCCTTATGGTTAATGACAAGGAAACTCTTGATAACATTGTAAAAATGCAAAAAGAAGACGAGTTAAAAGACATTGAGCTTTTATGGAAAGCTACTGTTGAAAAGAATAATCTTATAAAATTCACTATGAAAAAGCTCAATACCCCTGAAGCCCAAAGAAGATTACATTCTTCATTTATGGCAAAAAGTGTTTCTGCTATTGTTTATGGTGCTTCGTTTTTACCTAGCTTAGCCGGTGCTGATCCTCTTATTCAATCAGCTTCTTTTACGACAGGTAGACTTGCTAACAATTTTATAAACAAGGAAAATATGCATCAGACACCTCCGTTGACTGACACGGAACTTATTGAACTTGCTGGAACTATTGAAAACCTCCAAGATACAATTATTTGTGCCTATTATAATTACAAAGGTTCTTTAAATAAACTAAGAGATACGCGTTCAAGAATGGTTCTGTATAACAAGAATTATGCAGATGCAATCGCAAAAAACAATGACCTTGAAATGACTGTTTCATCAGCTCTTTACGATGATATGCTTATGCAGGAATTTACTCAGGAACAAGCTGCAAAGAAATATTATTTAGAGCTTGAAAGACTAGCTGGAAAACAAGCCGTAGATAGTCTAATCCTCTCTCAATATGCTTTAAAGTCCTCGTTAATAAAGCCTGAAGCTGTTAAGGGAGGTGTTTAAGATGAAAAATAGGTTTCTCAAAATAGCTTTGCCAATCCTTTTTGCAACAACAACACTTACTTCATATGCAGCGACGTTAGATGATCTTACTTTGCCAAAAGATCCTGCGTACAGGCTTGGTACTTCATCAGAGATTGAAAAAGAGTACAACGTAGTTGATTTGTCTAACAAAGAAGAAACAATGACAGCAACGTATGATAGAGAATACTTAAAAAGTATTTCTTATTCTGACGCTACTTTGAAAGATATTTCAAAAGAACTGTCTAAACTAATTGATTTGGATAAGTCAGATATGATGGAAGATATACAGATCCTTTGGGCAGGTGCCGCGAATAAGAGCGAAACAATAAAATTTGCTATTTATAAGCTTTCTAACCCTGACGCTGATAAGCCGGATGAGAGTATAATCAAAAAAATCATAAGACCGATTGCCGGGTTTTCTTCTCTTGCAGGTGCAGGTTTTGTTAGTCCTGTTGCAGCAACAACGGCTTTAGCTGGAAGTTCTCTCATTAATTCGCTTTCCTTTAATGATAAGGACTTAAACTATAAGTTCACTAAGGTAAGCGATGCTGATATGATTATTTTGATAAAGAAAGTTGATGAACTTCAAAAGCAAATGATAAATGAGTATTTTGATTATTTGACTTCTGCTCAAATTTTAAAGATGTCTAAAGAAAACTTGCAAAAACGAGAAAAATATTATCTTGCAGCAAAATCGGCTCCTGCTGAAAAACTTCTTATTGCTGATGCGTATTACAGGGTAGCTATTGATAATAAGGCAAAAGCAGAGTTGGAATTCCTTACGAAAAGAGCTGCATTAGAACAATTGGTGGGCTCTGATGCACTTGTAGAGTTTGAACAAAGATACAACGCAAGAGCGAAAGAGAAATCAACAAATTAATTTTTAGCTTTTTTCTTTTTCAGTGGTGTTTGGCTGTAAGTTCTTGTATTTGAGTTTATTGGAACTCTTTTTACTGAGTGCACATCAGGCAATGATTGAAGTGCAGCGATTACTGTTCGTAATTTTTCTATTCCGTCTACTTCAACTCCTAGTTCAATAATCCCGATTTTTTTAGCATTGTTCGATTTTACGTTGGCATAAGTAATATTTGTGTTGCAATCGGTTACTTTTGTAAGAACTTCTTTGAGCATCCCAATTTTATCGTTAACATCTATTCTAATAGAGGTAGTATATGTTTTGTTCAAGTGAGCCTGAGCCCAATGAATATCCATTAATCTTTCAGCAGGTACATCATCTAAAGAGTTACAGTCAAATCTGTGAACAGACACACCCTTCCCTTTTGTAACTACTCCGACTATAGGTTCTCCTGGAAGTGGAGTGCAGCATTTTGCGAAGTTGTATAATAATCCCTCAAGTCCAACAATATCGTTCTTATGTGTTTTTGTGTGTTTTGTTGATACAAATGTTGTAGGATCTTCAATCTGTGGCTTTTTAAGCTTATTTACTATCTTATTGACAGTAGTTTCACTGCTTCCGATTGCTGCGTATAGGTCTTCTACAGCGTGGAAGTTAAGTGCTTTCGCTATTCTTAGCAGTTCACCTGATTTTGAGTGCTCTTCAAATGCTGCTTTAGTCAGTTCAACTTCAAGCATATTCTTTCCAAGAGCAACGTATTCTTCTTTATTGTGTTTTTTGAACCATTGTCTAATTCTTGATTGAGCTTGTTTTGTTATTGCAAAATTTAGCCAATGAAGTTTGGGAGAGCTAGTTTTTGATGTAAATATTTCGACAATATCTCCGTTTTTAAGTTTTGAATCAAGTTGAGCTATTCTTCCGTTTATAAGGGCACCTGTTGTTTTGTTGCCCACGTCAGAGTGGATTCTATATGCAAAGTCAATAGGAGTAGCTCCTTGCGGAAGGTCTATGACATCACCCATAGGGGTAAAGGCAAAAACCTGATTGGCAAACAAGTCAAGCTTAACTTGTTCAACAAAGTCATTTGCGTTTGCTGATTCTTTGTCCAGTTCTACCATCTTTCTCATCCAGGAGAACTGCATATCTGCATCAGAGCTTGCTTTTTCAACACCTGATTCTTTATATCTCCAGTGTGCAGCAACCCCGTATTCTGCAATCCTGTGCATTTCTGTTGTTCTGATTTGGACTTCAAGCGGTTTTTGTCTAGGACCAAGCACAGAAGTGTGAAGTGAACGATAACCGTTGCTTTTAGGCATTGCTATATAGTCTTTAAACCTTCCGGGTATAGGTTTGAACTGAGAGTGGATAACTCCCAAAACTTCATAGCATTCTCTTTCATCGTTAACAATGACCCTGACAGCTGTTATGTCGTACAGGTCGTGGAATGCTACATTGAGCCTTTTCATTTTTTTGTAAATGCTGTAGTAATGCTTTGCTCTGCCTGTAATTTCAGCGTTTATTTTGTTTTGCTTTAGGCTGTTTGAAATTTTGTCTATAAGCAGTTGTACTGTAAGATCTCTTTCTGTCTTTTTTTGAGCAACCAGTTGTGCTATTTCAAAGTATTTTTCAGGGCTTAAATACCTCAAGGATAAATCTTCGAGTTCTGCTTTTATTCTTCCGATACCCAATCGGTTAGCCAAAGGGGCAAATATATCAAGGGTTTCCTGAGCTATACGCTGTTGTTTGTTTTGGGCCATATAGTTCAAAGTACGCATGTTATGAAGGCGATCGGCAAGTTTGAGGAAAATTACCCTTACGTCATTTGCCATTGCTATAAACATTTTCCTGAAGTTCTCAGCCTGACGCTCTTCGTTAGACTTGAACTGATATTTTCCGAGTTTCGTAACCCCTCTTACAAGGTTTAATACATCTTCTCCGAATTCTGATTGAATTTGTTCCGGCTGAGTGTCTGTATCTTCTAAAATATCGTGCAACAGTGCAGCAATAATTGTG
>JAEZLC010000121.1 GCA_023435965.1 Cyanobacteria bacterium OH_CDB_58
GGCATATCTGCTACTACAAGAGCCTTTTTTACCCCACGAGAAACTGCGGCTGTGAATATTTTCATTTCATCTATTGTTACGTTTAAAGTGTTTTCGTAACCTAGCATAGTCATTCCAAGTGAGTCGCCGACTAAAATTGAATCTATTCCTGATTCATCAAGGTACTTAGCTGTTGAATAGTCATATGCAGTGAGCATAGTGATTTTTTGGTTGGTTTCTTTATATTTAATAAAAGTTTTTACAGTTACCGGTTTTTCTTTTGATTGTACAGACATAATTTTACTCTTCTATTTTTCCTTGTTTTCTAAACCAATAGTAGATAGCTCTTCCGATTCTGTTCGGGCTGTGTCTTACTAAATTGTTTTTATTGTCTTCAATAAGTCTTTTTCTAACGATTCCAATTCCGAGTTTTTTGATGTTTTCTTTATCCACAACCACTGGAGTAGAGTTAACTTTTCTGTATGCTTCAATAACTTCTTCTGGCAGGTAATCGTTTATGAGAACTGTGTCTATGATTTTTTTATTGTCAGCGTGCTCTAATATGGTTTTTATGTGATCAGAAACTGAGAAGTCATCGGTTTCCCCAGGTTGAGTCATTATGTTGCATACGTATATCTTTTTAGCTTTAGCTTTTTCAATAGCATCAGATATATCTTTTATCAGGATGTTCGGTATTATGCTGGTATATAGGCTTCCTGGTCCAAGGATAATTATATCCGCTTCTTGTATTGCCAAAATTACATCTTCAAGTGGCTTGCAGTCTTCAGGTTCAGTGTATAGCTTTTTGATTTTTTTCCCGGACTCTGGAATGTTCGACTCACCTCTTATTATTGAGCCATCTTCCATTATAGCAACCAATCTCATGTCATCGAGTGTAGAAGGCAATACTCTTCCTCTTATTGATAGAACTTTTGATGATTCTATTACTGCTCTTACCATATCTCCTGTAATGGCACAAAGTGCAGTCAGGAATAAATTTCCGAAGCTGTGCCCTTCTAAGCCTTCTCCGGTTTTGAACCTGTATTGGAATAGCTTTGTTACCAAGTCCTCATCATCAGCGAGTGCTGCGATGCAGTTCCTGATATCTCCCGGAGGCAATACGCCCATTTCTTCTCTAAGCCTTCCTGAGCTTCCTCCATCATCACCAACTGTAACAATAGCTGTAATATTATTAGTAATTCTTTTTATGCCTTTTAAAAGGGTCGATAACCCAGTACCGCCGCCTACTGCAACTATTTTAGGTCCTCTATTCAGCTTTCTTCTTCTATATAAATCTTCCAAAAGCGCATGTCTTGTTCTATCAGTGTGAACATCAAGTATTGAATAGTTTGTTTTTTGCCATCCTTTAACAAAGAACAATGCACCTGCTAGGATAAATATCGCACCGATTACTTCTGAAGGAACTGTCTGTGCAATTTTCATAACTAAGTTTATTAAAAAGTAAAACGGCCTCATGTTTAAAATGATGCAAAGACCTATGGTTGAGAGAATTGTGCCGATTATAATTATCAAAAACCAACGTTTGACTTCAAGTCCTGGCAATAACCAGCCTGCGTCTTTTGGCATTTTTAGAACTTTTTTAAGTCTTTTCAATTTACTTACCTCTTGTGTCTCAATTCCTATACCCATCCTGCTGATTCAACTTTGTTGAAATTCACTGGAGTAGGGTTTATTATCTCTTTTGATTTTTTTACTGTTTCAACTGATTCTACAGATTTAGCTGCAAAATGGATTGTGTCGCATTTTACTGGAATAAAGCTGTTATTGCTCAATTTCATCTGTGAAGAGTGCATAATTGTTCTGACTCTGTTTAAAGTAGCGTCAGCTGAAATAGGTTCTTTAGACTCCCAGTCTATCGACCCATCTGCAAGGTAGGGTCTGTCTGCAAAGATTTCTCTTGCTATTACCAGTCCCGTTTCTTCACCGACCTTTTCTAAGTTTTCATTAGAGGCACCATAATAAATGAGCCATTTGTCAAACTTCTTAATTGCTTTAGCCAACGAGAGTGAAAAATCGAAGCTTTCGGCAGCTTGCTTATACATAGCCCCATGTGGTCTTACGTGCTCGATTGTGATATCGTATGTTTTTGCAAAAGATGCGATTGCTCCCAGTTGGTAGATCACTAATGCTTCAAGTTCGGATTCATCAAGCTCTGTGGGCGTATAACCGAAGCCTTCAAGGTCATAAAAACCAATATGTGCACCAACAGCTACATTTTTTTCCTTGCATTGTAGGATAGAATCTCTTATTGTTGTAGGGTTGCCGGCATGAAAGCCGCAAGAAATATTTACGCTGCTGACGTAATCGAGCATTTGGAATTCTGTTTCGCTTGTATATATACCAAATCCTTGAGCTAAGTCACTATTAAAATCTATATGTTTATTTGTCATTACAAAATCCCTGCTCATCTAACACTTATGATACTTCTATTATACCTGAATATAAATCTTAGTCTAGTTTATGTTTGTTTAAAAATCCCTTGTGTTGACTTTCTTTGAATAATCGTTAAATGAGAACTGGAATTCATTCAAACGGATGTATCTATTGTAAAAGATTTCTTTAATAATAGATAAGTATACGTGTACAGTAGAGTTTCTATGCCTTTTCAATACAGATTGCAAAAAATACTTGATTTTCGTATCAAAAAAAAGGAAGAACAGCTTCAGGTCGTAATCCTGGCTCAACAAGAAGTGTATAGGATAGAAGGTCTTATTGAGGCTAACAATCAAGAAATCTCTTCGACAAGAACAAACATGAGAAAAGCTGATTTTATGATGATGGAAGCGTACGACAACTTCTTGAAACATCTTTATGAAAAAGGCGAAGAACTCGAATCCGACAGACAGAAAGCAATCGAGAACCTCGAAATGGAAAAAGAAAAACTCGTTGAACTGGAAAAAGCTGTAAAAGTGCTTGAAAAACACAAAGAAAGAGCATTGGAAGTATACAAAGAAGAAGAAAAGACGATAGAGCTCAAGAGACTTTCAGAAGTTGCGGTACAAAAACATTTTGCCAAGACACGTGATTTAAACGAAGAAGAGCTTTTAGAAGAACTAAGGTTAATCGAAGGAGAAAATTTTAATGAAGGTTAGTTCATCACAAAAAACTGAAACTAAGGAATTAAATAATGTTGAAATGCAAAAAGGAGACGAACAAGCTCTAATGAGTTGTGATGTACCTTTTAAGGAAATGCTTAATTTCCCCTTTAATACGCAACTGAAAGATAATATGATATCTACGGTTTCTTCTTCAGAATTTGCCTCTTTTGATAAAGATGTAAAATCATCTTTTAATTACGATACTTTTACTATAGATAAAGATGACGCTATGTTTTTTG
>JAEZLC010000122.1 GCA_023435965.1 Cyanobacteria bacterium OH_CDB_58
GAGAGGAAGAGCGTCAACTGTGGATTTCAGATTTAGAAGTCCTCTGCTTTCAGCCATTAAAACCCATTCGTCAGAATAGTTGTTTCCGTTGAAAATGATTTTTTTATGTTCTTTTATAACTTTTGTCAAAAGTGCATTTAATTCTGTATTAAAATCACTTGCTTTTTCAAGTATG
The DNA here is from genome assembly GCA_023435965.1 of Cyanobacteria bacterium OH_CDB_58. Lineage (GTDB taxonomy): Bacteria > Cyanobacteriota > Vampirovibrionia > Gastranaerophilales > Gastranaerophilaceae > JAEZOG01. The sequence goes on from JAEZLC010000122.1 coordinate 176, forward strand.
TCAGCATACTGGCTCAATACTTCAGCAACAATTGTGTTTATAACAAAGTTTGGACCTGCTATTGAAGCTGATGAACCCAACATTCTGAATTCGAATTTGTTTCCTGTAAAAGCAAAAGGTGAAGTTCTGTTTCTGTCTGTAGTATCTTTCGGCAATGTAGGCAAGCTGCTAACTCCTATTTTTAAAGTGGATGGGCATATGCTGCTTTCTGCTTTACCTTTCTCAATCTGTTCAATAATATCTGTAAGCTGATCGCCAAGGAAAATTGATACAATTGCTGGTGGAGCTTCATTTGCTCCAAGTCTGTGATCATTTCCGGGACTTGCAATAGCCAACCTTAATAGATCTGCATATTCATCAACTGCCTGAATTACTGCGCAAAGGAACACAAGGAATTGTGCATTTTCATGGGGTGTATTTCCGGGTTCAAGAAGGTTTAGACCATCATTTGTAGACATTGACCAGTTATTATGTTTTCCGGAACCATTAACACCGGCAAATGGCTTTTCATGTAAAAGACAAGCCAGACCGTGTCTTATTGCTACCTTTTTCATTATCTCCATGGTTAACTGATTGTGATCTGTTGCAACGTTTGATGTTGAGAAAATAGGAGCAAGCTCATGCTGAGCAGGTGCAACCTCATTGTGTTTTGTTTTTGCAGATACTCCAAGTGCCCACAGTTCAGCGTCAAGCTCTTTCATGTAATTGGAAACTCTTTCCTTTATGTTTCCAAAATAGTGATCTTCCAGCTCCTGACCCTTTGGAGCTTTGGCTCCAAACAAAGTTCTGCCTGCCATAATCAAATCTTGACGTTTATTGTAAAGCTCTCTGTCTACAAGAAAATACTCTTGCTCAGGACCAACTGTTGTAGTTACTTTAGTAGTTGTAGTATTTCCGAATAACCTTAATATTCTAAGTGCCTGATTGCTTAGTGTTTCCATTGAACGTAAAAGGGGAGTCTTCTTATCGAGAGTCTCACCAGTATATGAGCAAAATACAGTAGGAATATACAATGTATCATCTTTTACAAAAGCTGGAGAAGTACAATCCCAAGCTGTGTATCCTCTAGCTTCAAAAGTAGCTCTCAAGCCGCCTGATGGGAAAGAAGAAGCATCCGGTTCTCCCTTAATGAGATCTTTTCCTGAAAATTCCATTATTACTCTTCCATCAGAAGTAGGTGATATAAATGAGTCATGTTTTTCAGCTGTAATACCGGTCATCGGTTGAAACCAATGTGTAAAATGTGTAGCTCCTTTTTCGAGAGCCCAGTCTTTCATTGCGTTTGCAATAACTTCAGCGATGTTCTCATCTAATGGTTTTCCTCCGTCAATAGTCTTTTTGAGCGATTTATATGTTGCCTTCGGAAGACGCTCACGCATAACTGAGTCATTAAATACTTTACTACCAAACAAATCTGCAATATTAGTCCGATTGATTTTTTCCATTTTGAACCCTCCTAGAATCTTTATATTAATAAACGACTTATTTATAAACGTATAACTCTTAAAACCACAGTCTCATTTTTAGCTATACATTTTTATCCATTTTGTTATAAAATGAAAGTTTGAAAATCTCATCATTCATTTTGATAAAATAAAAAAGCCCTAAACTTTAATAACTGAATTAATTTGTTATTAAAGTAGCGCCTTTGCTACACACATCCAGAAAAAACGATAAACTTATAAATTTGTCTGAATTTTATTGTAATAGTAGTCTGTCCTACGATACAAATAATATTCTTACTTACTTCCAGTTGTTTTATAGAATAATTATATTTTAGTTCTTGCAAAAAATCAATAGTTTTACGCAAGAATTATTAAAAAATTATTGGAAATTACATAAAAAGTGCAAGAAGTGCTTTATGAAATTGCAAATTTGCTATCTGTTAACAACTTTATAAAGCACTTACTTCTATTATAATGTTATGAGATGAGAATTAATCAAAATTGCTCGGTGCACTATTTTATTATCTCATTTTATATTATAAAGCAGAGGGTTAACTAGAATCTCAAATAAAAATGCAAGATAATAATAATGTAAATTGCAAAAAAAGATAAGATAGATTATGTGCATAGCAATACAAATGTTGAGAATACAGGGATGTAGAAAAATCTTGTTTTGCATTTATATAATAAAATGAAATTTACTATAATGCAATATTCATTTTCTGTTGATTTTTTGTTGTTAAACACATATAATAAAAATAATATAACCTAGTAAAAAGTTATATCCACTTCGTAGTATTTATACTTAGTCTTGATATCCCATGTTGTATATTAGACAGGAGTCCTCAAAGATGAGATTGCAGCAGCCTTTGTATAGGGAGTTGTTGACTATGTGTATTATCGTTTTTTGACTTTGTGAATTTTTTATATAGTAGTATGGCAAAAGTGATTTTTGAAAAGTATGGCTTTATATTTATGATAGAATAATGAGCATTTATTTGGAGTGATGGCAATGAATATGGATTTTTCGCCCTTATGGATATCGCTAAAAACTGCGTTTACGGCAACAATAGTGACATTTTTTTTCGGTATTGCAGCAGCGTGGATAGTAGCAAGGTATAGAGGCAGACTAAAGGGAGTAATTGATGGTGTGCTTACCTTACCAATGGTATTACCTCCAACCGTTGTTGGTTTCTTTCTGCTTATTATATTTGGGAAAAACGGGCCAATTGGCAAACTGCTTTATTCACTTGGTACCCGTATAATTTTTTCGTGGTGGGCTACCGTTATAGCGGCTTCTGTGGTTGCCTTTCCTCTTATGTATAAAACAGCAAGAGGTGCTTTTGAGCAAGTTGACAGAAATATTATTAATGCGGCACGGACATTGGGAGGGTCGGAATGGAAAGTTTTTTGGAGGGTGACCGTTCCTCTTGCCTGGCCAGGAATTGCAGCAGGAGCAGTTTTGTCATTTACAAGAGCACTTGGTGAGTTTGGTGCAACATTAATGATTGCAGGCAATATACCCGGCAAA
>JAEZLC010000166.1 GCA_023435965.1 Cyanobacteria bacterium OH_CDB_58
CAATTAATCCCGTTTGATTGATAGGGTTTGTTATGTTAGGAGCCGGAGTTGAGCCGTTTATATTAGATTTTGATGTTTCGTTTTTATTCTGGTTCACACTTACATTCCTTAGGCTTCTTTAATTATAAGGTATTATTTTTTGAAAAATTGCTAAACGTTTAAAAAACTTTACAATAGCTCTTAACATGAATAATAGGCTTTTTTCAGGATATTAAAACATCAAAATGCAGTATTTATATATTATTTAATATGATTTTTGATGTTTTGGCCGCAGAATTTTCAGCGGATAAAAGCTCTTTAACATTTTTTAATGAAGATATCATGTTTCTTCTGTACTCTTCGTTTTCGATAATGTTAAGTATGTGTTCCGCGATGATACTAGGTTTTGCATCTTTCTGAACAAGCTCTGGGACAATTTTTTTGTTAAGAATTATGTTCGGTAGAGACACCATTTTTACGCACCTGACCAAAAGATATACAAGATAGAAAAAGAACGGGCCTTTATAGCTTATTATCATTGGTGTTTCGTATAATGCAGCCTCGAGAGCCACCGTTCCTGAGGCAAGCATCAGAGCATCTGAAACAGCCAAAAGCTCGTAGTTTTGGTTCTTAATTATCTTTATGTTCTCGGGCACAATGTTTTTAAAGTAATCGTCTTTAATTGTCGGTGCCTGACAGATTACGAATTGAGTATTCTTGTTTTTAAAATGTATAAGCTTTGCAGCAGATATAAAAACTTTTAGAAGCTGGTAAATTTCAAATACTCTTGAGCCTGGGAATATAGAAATTAGTTTTTTGTTAGGATCTAGTCCGTGCTCTTCAAAAAACTTGTTCCTGTCAGCTTTTTCAGGAACTTGTGCCAATAATGGATTCCCTGAAAATTCAACATCTATTCCTGCATCCTTGTACATTTGTGTTTCAAACGGGAATATCGTAATTACTTTGTCGATATTTTTTTTGACTGTTTTAAGACGCCATTTTCTTGATGCCCAAATTTGAGGAGGGATATAATAGAATATCTTAAGGCCTTCTTTTTTAAGTATTTTAGAAATATTTAAGTTGAAACCACCGTAGTCCACAAGTAAAACCAAATCTGGCTTGAACTCGTTTTTCAGGTAATCAACAATTTTTTTCCCGAGCAGTATATGATCAATCAGTATTTTGAAATTGAGCCCTACAGCAGACATTTTAGAATGATCACTGAATAGATTTATTCCTGTCTGGGCTAAATGTTTTCCGCCTACGGCTTCTATGACCAGCTCTTGATTTGATTTCAGCAACTCTTTTACCACGTTTGCGGCGTGGATGTCTCCTGAATGTTCTCCTGTGATGATGAATATTTTCTTCATACGGCCATTACGATTATTTTGTGCTTATCTGCGAATTCTATTGTCTTTTGCTGGTCTACCATAATTGTTTCTCCCGCTTCAACCGCGATTAGGCCTGCTCCGTATTTTGCCATGGTTTTTAGGGTTTTTAAGCCAAAAGCAGGTATGTCAAAGCGTTTATCCTGCGTCGGTTTTGATACTTTTACAACCACGGAGCCTTTTTTACCTATTTTGCACCCTCTTTCGATGCATCTATCAGTGCCCTCTATGGCTTCAACTGCCATGATCATTTTGTCTTTTATAACAACTGATTGTCCGACGTCTAGTTTTCCCATTTCTTTCGCGAGCCAAAATCCGTAGTTTACGTCTTGGATTTGTTCTTCTGATGGTTTATATTTACCTAAAATCCCTGTAGGAACCATTAAGTTTTTGATAAATATCGTTTGATCCAATACCGTGATACCCATAGATTCCAATTCGTCAACAAGAAGGAGCATTACGGCATCATCGTTGAGCCTTTGTGCTTTTTTTATCATTTCAATCGCATAAGAATCGAATTTGGGTCTTTTTAATACCAAACCTTTATGAACCTTGCCTATAAAAGTGAGTTGTTTTATTTCTTCATCTTTTAATGTCTGTTTTATTTTTAGAATTTCACCCGGTCCAAAGCTGTATACCTTGGAACAGTGTTTTTTCAATTCGTTCCTGTTATCTGCTGATAGGGATATTGCAACAACTTCAAATCCGTTTTTTTTAGCGTTTTCCGCCAAAAATACAGGAAGCTGACCGTCTCCCGCTATAAGTCCTTGTTTATTCTCTAATGTGATTGACAATGTTATTCCCTCTTAAATTACATTTAATTATATAACAAGAAAAATTAAATAGGAACTAGGTTAAGGTTCTATTATAACTAAAAAGAGAGCTACTATATAGCTCTCTTTAATTTCTTTAAGGATAATATTTATCCTACATCTTTGAATTCTCTGCCGCCAACAATTTTGAGCCTTCTCGCTGAGCCTTCTCCGACACTTTCGCTGGATAAGTTGTGCTGTTCTACAAGTTCGTGCTGGAGCTTCCTTATTTGTTGGTTTTGAGGTGTTAACTCTATGTCTTTTTCACCTGACATAATTTTTTGGATTGCTGTTTTTGCTTCGTCCAAGGCTCTTTCAACTTCATCGTAGAAACCTTTCAGTGTTTCAGAAGTTTCTGTTATGTGAAGAGCTTCTTTTATCACTTTTTGAACCTGAGACATTGAGTTTGATCTGACGTAATAGATAGG
>JAEZLC010000187.1 GCA_023435965.1 Cyanobacteria bacterium OH_CDB_58
GCCAGACTCCTTTTATCACTCCATATTTAATTATGGATTCTTTCATGTATTGAGAACAGGTCGGATAGAACCTGCACACAGGAGGCTTCAATGAAGAAAGCTTCTGGTATATTTTTATCAATCCTAATAATAAATTCTTTATCATAACATCATATTAACACTAAAAACCGCCTTAGACGAATGTGTAAGACGGTTTTTAAATTATTCATTAATAGCTCTTTGAACTATTAGTCTTTTTGCATGTCTCTGATGCTTAGAGCGATTCTGTGCTCTTGAGGTGTGAATTTTTTGATTAGAACTTCTACTTCATCACCTACATTGTATATTGTGAACGGGTTAGCGTTTGCAGGATCCATTTCTGAAGAAGGCAATAATGCTTCAACACCAGGGAATATGTTAATGAAAGCACCAAAAGAAGTTACTTTATTAACGGTTCCTTTTACTATTTGACCTTCTTGGAATTGATTTTCGATTTCTTCCCAAGGGTTGTCGCCCATTCTCTTTAAGCTCAAGCTTATACGTTTTAAATCAGTATCAATTTTTAATACTTTAACTTCTAGCACTTGACCTAATGTAATAATATCTGATGGGTGCTTGATTCTTTGCCAAGAAATTTCTGAAATAGGAAGTAGTCCATCTACACCGTTAACATCGATAAATGCACCGAAATCAGCGATTCTGACAACTTCACCTTTAACAACCTGATCAGCTTCAAGATTTGCAATAATATCATCAACTACTTGCTCTCTTTGTTCAGCAATAGCTTGTCTTTGAGAAAGAATAAGTTTATTTCTTCTAGCATCAGCCTCTAAAACTTTAGCTTCGATATCTTGACCGACTAAACCGTCGAATGGGCTGCCTGTTCTCAATTGGCTTGCAGGAATGAATCCTCTTAGATCCATAACTTCAACGATTACACCGCCTCTAACAAGTGAAGCAACTTTCGCTGTAACTGTTTCATTGTTAAGTTTAGCATTTTGAAGTGCTTGCCATGCTTTAGCACAAGATAATTTTTTAAGTGACAAGATGATTTTAGCATCTTCGTCTGAAGAATCTTCTCTTAAAATGTAGAATTCTTTAACTTCTCCTGCTTTTAAGATTTGAGAATAATCTTTTTCTGGAGTATTTGAGATTTCTCTGTTTGGAAGGAAAGCTTCTGTTTTAGCTCCAATATCTATTAAAAATCCTTCGTTTTCTTGTTTTACAACGATACCTTTTACAACATCAGCTACTGTATATTTATAGTTATAGCTTTCTTCTAAAAGTTTAACAAAATCGTCTGTTTCGTTCATTTGCAATGTGTTTGTCATCAATATGTTCCTTTCGTTTATTTTAATATTTGTCAATTTCTTCTAATACTTTTTGTATGAGTTCTTCCGGAGTTGAAGCACCTGCTGTAACTCCTATGTTTTTTGCATTTTTTATCAAGTCTTTATATGCCAGTAATTCGCTATCAGTTTCAATGTGAACTGTTGTGGTTATGTCAGTAAGAATTTCTGCCAAATGAGTGGTATTTGCACTTTTCTTACTTCCAACAACTATCATAAGATCTGACTCTTGAGCCATAGTTTTAGCTTCTTCTTGTCTCATCGATGTTGAAGCACAGATTGTGTTAAAAATTCTCAATTCTTTTGAAAATGGAATAAGGTAATTAACAACGTCCTGAAGGATTTCAATTCTTTGAGTTGTCTGAACAACCACTCCGATTTTCTTATGCTCTTTGATTTTTGGCTGTATTGCTTTTAATCCAGCCAAATCGGGGACTACATATACATTGTCTCCGTGTTTTTGTGCATTTGCTTTTATGGCAAGTACTTCTGGATGTTCCGGCTTGCCGAGAATAATTAGCAAAAAACCTTCTTGAACGAGCTGTATTGCTTTTTGCTGAACTTTTTTTACGTCAGGACAAGTCAAATCGACTAACTCATAACCTTTTTCCTTCACCTCGTCAAAAACTTCAGGAGAAGCACCGTGGCTTCTTATTATACAGATGCCAGTTTCCTTTTCAGGCAACTTATCCACTGTCTTTATTCCAAGAGATTCCAATTCTTTAATTACGTGAGAGTTGTGTATGAGTTCACCCAATACCCAAATCTTATTAGAGTCATTTTCGCTCTTTAACTTTTTTGTTGTTTCAACCGCCCTTTTTACACCGTAGCAGAATCCAGCGTGTTTGGCTAATTTGATATTTTTATTCAGGGTCTTTTGTTTCCATTCATTGAACTAGCAAAAAACTTTTCGTTTCTCACAGTACTATATTTTTAACACGAAGACATTTTTATTTCAACAAAGAGGATTTATATCTTTATACTTTTATTAACTGCATCTATTACCATATCAACGGTTATGTCTTTTAGGCACTCTTTGTCTCTTTTGCAAGGCTTTCTTAGTCCGCAAGGCATACAGTCAACGTTTGATTTTAATAAGACGTTGCCCTCTCCCATTGCATACCATTTGTCAAAAGGCATCGGACCATATATACCTACAACTTTAGTGCCGACTGAAGCCGCCATATGCAAGTTCCCAGAGTCATTTCCTATTAACAAATCTGCTTTTGCAATCAATGCAAGACTTTCTTGCAGAGTAAATTCTCCGCAAAAATTAAGCGGCTTAATTTTCAAATCACTGCTTATCATAGATTCCATTTTTTCATAAGCAGGCTTATCAAAAGCAGTCCCGATGTAGATGACCTGTGCACCGATTTCATTCGAAAGGTACTCTACAACTTTCGCAAAATTTTCCAAAGGCCAAATTTTTCCTTCATTTGTTGCTGTCGCATGCACTATTACTTTCGGCTTAGAAACAACCGAATAAGCATCAAGAACCGAATCTATTTTCATAGAAGCACTCTCTGGCACCCAATTTTCAAGGTAAGAATCTTTTACTTCTATTCCATCAGCTCTTAAAACATCTAAAAAGCATTCTGCTTCGTGCTTGTGTTTATCATATTTGACTTTTTTAGTAAGTAAAAAGCCCCTTTTTTCGGTATCAAAACCTATGCGGTTCTGAATCCCTGCAAGACAAACCAACAGTGCACTTGAAAGAGATCTTTTCAATACATATGCCTTATCGTATTTTTCCTTTGAAAGCTTTTTAACATAACTGAGAAATGTTTTCTTTTCTTCATCAACATTCTCATATTTATGTTTGCGGGTAGTATCAAAATATATAAAATTATCAACGTAGGGACAATTTTCTATTACCTCTCCGGACTTGGGTGCCACCAGCATATCAATCTGAGCATCCGGATATGCCCTTCTCAAATTCCTTAGAAACGGAACTGTCAAGATCGTATCGCCTATAAATCTATACCTGACTACCAGTATTTTTTCAGGCATTGCAAATTTCCTCTATGTCAAAATAAGCTTTTAACTTTAAAGCATAAATATTAAGATTAGGCTTGTATTTTACCAAAAGCTCTTTGATTTTAACTGCATCTTTTTCTGTTGTAACAAGATCTGAGATTCCTTCTTTTTCTGCAATTTCCATTAGCTCGCGAAGATTTGCTTCATCATAGGAATGATGATCTTCAAAGTCAACTGTAACAGCTAGATTGTAATGGTCTTGCAAGAAATTATAAAACTCTTTTGGCTGTCCTATCGCACAGAAAGCTATTATCCTATTATATTGAGATAATGGTTCATTCGTCAAAATGTTGTACACTCTCTCAGGAATCATTTTGCAAAGGTAAACCTTCTTATTGAAGCGTTTTTCCAATTCTACGCAATAATCTATCGCCTGCTCATCATAATAACTCTTGTTAACAAGAACAACTTTATCCGCTCTCTTAATATTATCTAAAGGCTCTCTTAACGGCCCTGCCGGCAGTAAATATTCATTTCCGAACCTGTTTTTGTTGTCGACGAGGATCAAGTTAACATCCCTGTCAATTTTTCTATGCTGAAAAGCGTCATCTAAAACAATAACCTCAGCATTAAACTTCTCCTCTGCAAGCCTTGCTGCTTTAACTCTGCTTGAACAAGTTATAACAGGAACGTTTATGCAGTTTTGAGCAAGCCAAAACGGTTCATCACCTGCTAAATCAGCATCATAAAGAACCTGATTACCATCAGAGATTATATTAGGAACCTTATTCGACAAATTGCCACCGTAGCCTCTTGAAATTATTACTGTCCTCTTTTTTTTGCAAGAAAAATGATTGGCTATCTG
>JAEZLC010000241.1 GCA_023435965.1 Cyanobacteria bacterium OH_CDB_58
TTTTATAATTTTTTCAAAACCCACAAATACCTATCGCTATTGAGCTTAATGATTAAGTGCTTTGCATACACTTATTTGAGAAAAATAGATTAGACAACTGTACAACATAAAAATAACTACCTGGCTAATTGTAAAAGAACCATAGTTGCTGTTATATATTATTAAAATCTTTTTCATACTTCCAACTATTCTTAATTCCAGACAGCAAGGGCATTTATGCCCTCTTTTTTTTATTTAGAATTAAATTTATTTTGAGCTTTTAAAATATCGTTAGCTATATAAAACTCAGTTGCCTCAATGGCTCTAACAATTACTGAATCTAGTTCTTTCTGTTGTTCTGAAGTAAAAGATTGGAGCACAAAGGATTCTGAAGGCATCATAGGAGGTTGTGGCCCTATTCCTATTTTTAATCTGTCAAATTTTGACTTGCCTATATTAGCAATAATAGATTTTATCCCATTGTGTCCGCCGTCAGATCCATTCGGTCTGAATCGAATAACACCTATATTTAATGCAATATCATCATAAACAACAAATATGTCATCAGATGAGTATTTATAAAATCTAATTATCTCTCTTACGCTATTACCAGATAAATTCATATAAGTAAGAGGCTTAATGATGACAATTGACTCTCCACCATAAGAGCATTTTGCAACTTCTGCGTTAAATTTTGATTCAAAACTAAATCGGCATCCCCACTTATCTGCCAACTTGTCCGCAAATATAAACCCGGCATTATGCCTTGTATTTTTATATTTTTCGCCCGGATTACCGAGTGCAACTATTAGTTTCATAATATATTTTCCTTAGTTTAGTAGATATAAAAATAATTACTCTTGTAACTCGGCTCAAGTTACCAATTTCAAAAATGTTAAAAGAGTTTATTTATATAAATATTATTAGAGGGAGGAAAGTTATGTCAACCAAAAATAAATCGATAATAAATTTAAAGAGCAGCGAAAAGCTATATAACTTTTTGGAATCATCTCATCTGCACAAGAAAGATTTTGCTCAAATGATTGGTGTCACACTTTCATATGTTTACAATTTAATCGATAACGCTATTCCATTTTCAACAAGAAGCACAACTTTAGAGAGAATTGCAGTTGTTATGGATGTTAAGCCTGAGGAATTTGTAGAGTATAAAATTCCACAGGAGCCGATATTGATTGATGATGCGGTAGAGTTTCTAAGAGAAAGACAACACGAAAAGAAACTCACAACTGTGCAGCTGTTAAAAGCTTTTCCGAGAAAGAAAAGAGTAGAGATTGTCGATATATTAAGAGGCTCAAGACCAATCCCTCTAGACTGGAAAGAATTGACTCTTATTGCTCAGGTGCTAGACATATCGAAAGAAGAAATATATCCGTTTTGGGAAGCTCGACTGCGACAGATTATGCAAATATCAGGAATGAATATGCAATCAAATGCGGATCTCATAAATACAATGTTTAATTGCGCCAGAGATTTTGTACACAGTAATAAAAGATAAAAATAAAGAGCCTATTACGGCTCTTTTATTTTAATTAACTTATTATTTAGATTTATTAGATTTGTATTTTTTTAATTTCAATCTTTACATCAGTAGGCGGCTTGAAACGCTTTTTACTGTAATTTAATTCAATTACTTGATACTCATTAGGCTTCGCTAACAAAGAGGGCACAGAAATATGATATATACCGTTATCGTCTATAGTTAATTTATCACTGTGAAAATGTCCTGAAGAAATTAATGCGATATTTTTATGTTTAATTAAAAGTTCAAAGTATTTTTCTGGATACAAAGTCGTATGAGAACGATTATCTTCAGGAGGAATTAGGGGAAAATGTTGAAAAATCAAGGCAATCTTAGTCGGATTAAGAGTAAGAACTTTATCCAACCACTTAATCATATCTTCTGTATAAGTCCCGTGAGTACTGGGAGCGAATGGCATTGCTCCATCAACAACTATAGCTATGCAATCTTTATTCGGATAGAAAAAGTAATATGGTTTATCACTTTTTTGGTGTGGATTATATAGTTTTACTGCCTCTATATATTTATCTTTAGGGATCCCTGAAAGCTTATATGCATCGTGGTTACCAATAACAAAATAATGCGGTACTGTTAAATTTTGTGTTGTTCTTAAAAAGCCTAATAAACTGTCAGGCCTAGATTTGTCAATGTTATCACCCAAGAAAACAGCGAAGTCGACATTTTGCTTATTTATTGAGTTAACTGCAAAATTTAAGTTTTTACTGCTATAACTAACATCCCTTTTGCTGTCAGATTTACCATCAGGAGAGTAATGTACGTCAGTAATTTGAGCAAATTTCAAAGTATTCGCATAAGAAGAGTTTATAAATAATGAAAATGCCAGCAACAAGAATAGAAACTTTAATTTAATTATTTTCATTTTGAACTCTCGTATTGACAAAGGTTTGTATATTAAGTGCCTGATCTAAATCATTTTTTTCAATAACGTTCATTAGGATAAAAATCTCTCCCAGTTGCATCTTTTTGAATTTTTGAGCATCTAGAGCCATAGAAAGGTGAATAAGGTTAATTTTTCCTGCCTCGATTAATATCTCACCAATTCTTTGGGATTCTTGAACATCATTCCAATCATTTACATCAAATAAATTTTTCATAAAAAGATTATAGCAAAAAAAATAGTGCTTTTAAACACTATTTTTATATTTATAAAGTTGTATTTTTTCTTATGCAATCCAGCTATTTTCGACGTAATTATCTTTTCCTTTGTACTGACCAAGATATGCACCTTTTAGATCATTCGAGAATTTTAATCCTTTGTCATAATTATCTTTAGCTTCAACCGGAGCTATTCCAACATTCCCTCCAGCCGTAAGCTGTCCAAAAGGAATGCCTTCTTTAGGCAGATTTATTTTATCTATGCCTTTACTGACACCGCCACCTTGATAGCCATTTATCGCTGCAACGTTTGTAGAATATTCTTGAAATTTAATTGGATCTATTTTAAACATGACAATTCCATTAATCTTTATATATTAATAAAAACATATATCGGGAAAAATTTGCTATTTTTTCACGATTGTTTACAAAATTAACAAAGAAAAATATCTTATTATCATTATGCTAAAATTGTACTATGTTAGACAAATACACAAATGAATTGCAGACTATAGAGAATTCTTTCAACAAAAGAACTATTCCTGACATCCAAAAACACGAAAAATATATCATTAGTGAGGGAAAACAATATTTAAACCTTTCATCTAATGACTACCTTGGATTTGCAGAAAATAAAGAAATAATAAATGCATTTTTAAAAACAGGAACATACTCTTTTGGTTCAGCTTCGTCCAGACTGCTAACAGGTACTACACCGACGTACAAAGCACTCGAGTCGGCTATTGCAAGAAAATACAAAAAAGATTCAGCTCTTTTATTTAATAGCGGGTACCACGCCAATATCGGTATATTGTCATCTCTTGCCGGCAAAAATGATGTTATTTTTTCTGATAAATTAAACCATGCCAGCATAATTGACGGAATGAAGCTTTCCGGCTCAACCTTTCACAGGTACAAGCACCTTGACTATGATCAT
>JAEZLC010000058.1 GCA_023435965.1 Cyanobacteria bacterium OH_CDB_58
TAAAAGTATCGCCGACATTTCGAGTGCTGCAGTACATGAGTGCGTTAATAAAGCCTTTTTTCCGCCGATTATTTCTTCCAGTTTTTTGTGGCATTTTTCGGTATATGTTCCATCACCTCTTAGTACTCCAAGAGATATCGCATCTTGCATGTATTCAAATTCTTTTTCGATATTAAAGGGTTTATTAAACGGGATATACATTTTAAGGTTTGTTTTCTCCTAGATATTTTTTGTTAAAAAATTGTTGAAGGTATATTTCTATAGTAAGTGATGTTGTCGCTTTTGAAAAGTATGTGTTGTCTCCATTCAAAAAAGGTATCCAGTATTCATTGTAAGGGTTAATCCCTGTTTCACTTTCGAACATCGTGTTTGAGCCCAGTATTCTTTTTACTTTTTCTACAATTTCTTTTTCCTTGTATAACGCTTTATCAATTAATTCTGTACCGATTTTTTCGCTCGGTTTTGAAAATAATTCCAGAAATTTATGCTTCATTTTTGCGATTTTGATGGTAGCCTTTTGTAAAAAGTTCGGATTAGTATAATATCTTTCGACTTTTAATTTTTTTTGGTCTTTTGACCATGGTATATATTTAAAATATTTCGGATATGTTTTTATCATTGCTTTGCTGTAAAGAGCATTGTTTACTCTGTATTCTTCAGGCAATGAAAAAATAAAATCAATAATGTCATTGTCCATAAAAGGTTTTAAGAAAAATATTGCATTCGGATGTGCTCCGTATGAGATAAATCTGGGACCTCTCGATGAAAAAATATATGCGGTCCTTTTATCAATGTCATAAAAATCGTCAGTACAGTCTTGCAGTTTAATCCAATTTTTATAGTATTTCGCAGCAATATGCGGCGTCATTTTGGCTTCTAGATTCTCTCTGTATAAAAAAGTTTCTCCGAAAATAACATCTCCCCAATATCCATTAATAGTTACATCACATCCGTGGTCTTCTTTTAGCCTTCTAACCCCGTCAGATGCGTGCATATGAAATAAATCAAATTGCCCGTCTGTCATCCAAATAGTCTTGAACTTTTGATCAGCAAGAAAATCGTCTTTGGTGTAATCATCTACTTGGTGCGGTATTTGTTTGGTTTTTGATACTTGTCTCGCGATTATAGTATCTACAGTGTTTTCATTTCCGAATGTATATGCCAGTTTTATCTTTTCTTTGTTCACAGTTGCCAAAATGGCTCTTGAATCGAGACCGCCGCTTATTTGAACGGCAATGTTATTGTGGTGCTTTATTCTTTTTTCTATAGCATCTTTTAACAAACCAGGTAATTTTTGACTCGCTTTATTAAAAGATATGTTTGAAGGTTTTATGTCGCTCCATTTCCAGTAGTATTCTTTAGATAATTCTTTTTCATCAATTTTATATGTGTATATTGATGAATAATGTGCCAGTTTAACATTCTGGAATGGGGTATTTGTTCCGATAGGATGTCTGCAATCAAGGAACGAAAATACAAAATCTTTATCCAGCTCAAACTTAAAATCATCGAAGGCCTGAAATGCTTTGATTTCTGCCGACCACGCGAAGTTGTTTTCATCTTTGTATATGTATAAATGTTTAAATCCAAATCGGTCTGAGAACAGTTTTATTTCTCGTTTGTCTTTATCATATAGAGCACAGTGAAAGTCACCGTTTGTAATATTTAGGACTTCTTTTAAATAATTTTCTTTATAAGCTGTAATTAGTAGATTCTCAAAGTTTTCGAAGTTGGATTTGAATTTTGTGTTTAATTCTTCTAAATTATATACTTCTCCACTAAACCAGCAATATACGTTATTTTCTGTTATTGGCATAGACTTTTTTGATAAAATGTCTAAATCAACCTTGGATGCAACAATATTATTAGTTTCTATAATAATGTCTTTTTTATAAAAGTCATAATGAAACATCAAGTCTGTAGCTGCTTCAAGTTGCTTTTTATAGTCATTGTGAATATTACTTTTTATTATACCGATTATTCCCGGCATGATTTCTCCTTTGGGCTCTTCGTGGTTTGTTGGTTTCTTTCTTTTATCTTTTTCTGTACACGCCGTTTATGTGTAATTCTTTGTTGAAGTGACTAAGCTTTTTGTAGTTTTTCTTTAAGAATTTATACCCGCCATTGTTATAAAAATCATCAGCAGCTTCAGCCAGGTGGGTTGCAGAGTCGATTTCCCAGGGTGCAGTCAAAATAAGCAGTCCTTCATCGTTTAACGAGTCAGTTAGTTTATATAGTGTTTCTGAAGGGTTTACTATGTGTTCTAATACATCTAAGCAGGTTATTAAGTCATATTTGTTCTCAAGTTTGTCGGACTTAGTAACATCATAGTGCCGTATGTTTTCGTTTTTGTAATTGTTTTCAATTTGTTGTTCTACAAAATCAGATACTTCATTTTTTAAATCATATAAATCAATCCTTGAAAAAGACAAATTATCTGCCTCTTTCAGACAGAATACCTGTAATGCACTTCCGCAGCCGTAGTCGCAATATGATATGGTTTGCCCTTCGTAGTAATTCATAATGTAATTGAATACTTTTGGGTAGCTAAGCTGACATTGATAATTTATTAAGAGCCAGTTTTTTATATTTGAATTTGTGTAAAAATCCTCAGATTCTTGAGGGGATAAGTGTATATTCGTTTTTATG
Source organism: Cyanobacteria bacterium OH_CDB_58 (assembly GCA_023435965.1). Lineage (GTDB taxonomy): Bacteria > Cyanobacteriota > Vampirovibrionia > Gastranaerophilales > Gastranaerophilaceae > JAEZOG01. The sequence continues at coordinate 2,650 of JAEZLC010000058.1, forward strand.
TCGTTATACAACTCTTCTCTTTTTTTATCTACATCGCCAGCATCTATGTTGAGATATTGTGCAATAATTTCTTTATACTTGTTTTTGTCTATATTTGAGTGGTAGTCTTTCGGTGAATTTTTAAATACGAGTGTAGGTTTAAAAAAATGATTATCTATAAATTTTAATAATCTGTTTTGTAAATATAATATATAACTATATTTTTTTAAAATTTCATACATGAAGTTTTCCCTAAGTGTATAAAGGTAAGTAGTTTTTATAATTTTTTCAAGACAAATAGCTTCAGAGGACCGTAGTCTCCAAAATCAAATTTATGCGAACACAGTGATGCAACAAGGTTTATATCGCAGTCTGGGCTAGGTGTTGATTCTTGTAACTGTGCTATTTTTCCGTTTATTACTCTTGATGCAAGGTAGTAAAAACTACTAAATCGCTCTTCTTTAACAAGTTCAAAAACATCCCCTAGATTTTCTTTAACAAGTGCTTCATCGATGAATAGGTTGTGCCATCTTGTTTCAATTTTGTCTAAACCTACAGATTCTCTAACATTATTAAGATTATTTAGCCCTTGTTGCGTGCTTTCGCACATTAGATATAATCCGCCTGATTTTAGTACTCTTGCGATTTCTCTGATTGCTTTCTCTTGTTCTTCTGTTGTTAGAAGGTTTTGAACGCAGCGATCTGTTATAACTATATCAAAGCTATTATCTTTTACCTCTAGGTTTCTTATGTCCCCACTGACAAATTCTACTGACGAGTTTAACTTTTCCTGTTTTGAGAGTTCTTCTTTCGCTGTTTCAACCATTTGAGGAGAATAGTCTATTCCTGTAATGTTTAGTTTAAACTTTTTTGCAAATTCAAATGTAGCATAACCGTTGCCGCATCCTATATCTGCGACTACTATATCGTCTGAAAGATATTTTTCTAAAACATTTATTTCCATGTTTTTTATATAACGATCAGGCATG
>JAEZLC010000070.1 GCA_023435965.1 Cyanobacteria bacterium OH_CDB_58
GATTTAGGTCTTACAGAAATGGTAGAAAACAACACAGATTGTAAAAAAACAGCTTTTACACAGTCAATCGATGCGGACCCTAAATATGGCGTTTCTACAGGTATCTCTTCATTTGACAGAGCTAAAACAATTCAGGTTGCTATACAAGATGGTGCTGGATCTTCGGACTTTAGAAAACCAGGACACATATTTCCTTTAATCGCAAAAAAGGGTGGTGTTTTAGAAAGAGTCGGACATACTGAAGCTGCTGTTGATTTGATGAAAGCTGCCGGATTAAAGCCATCTGGAGTTATCTGTGAGATTCTAAATGAAGACGGCACAATGGCAAGACGTAATGATTTAATGCTCTTTGCAAAACAGTACGGCCTGAAGTTTGTAACAGTTGCTCAGCTTATTAAATACAGACTTTCAAAAGAAAAATTTGTAAAAAGAGAAGCTATAGCGAACATGCCTACACAGTTTGGTGATTTTAAGGTGTATGGATACATAAATCAACTTTCTGGAGAAGATCAAATCGCTATTATAAAAGATGACGGAAGCGACAAAGTTCCTTTAGTTAGAATGCACAGTGAGTGCCTAACCGGCGATGTTTTTCACAGTTTAAGATGCGATTGCAGGTCCCAACTCGAATCTGCGTTATTGGCAATAAGTGAATATGGTAAAGGTGCTGTTGTTTATGTAAGAGGTCATGAAGGCAGAGGAATAGGTTTGGTCAATAAAATCAAAGCATATTCATTGCAAGAAAATGGTCAAGATACCGTGGAAGCTAATGTATCCCTTGGCTTTGAGCCGGATTTAAGAAACTACGGAATTGGTGCTCAAATATTGCTCGATATAGGGTATAATAAATTCAAGCTCATAACTAATAATCCAAAAAAAATAATTGCACTAAGCGGTTATGGATTAGAAATCGTTGAAAGAGTTGGATTAAAATGCGAAATAAATGCATATAATGAGCGTTATATAAAAACTAAAGCAAAAAAAATGGAACATTTAATTAGTCTGTAATTGGAGTTTATAACTTATGGCGAATATTTTAATTTATTCAGTTGAAGAATTCAATGAAAGTCATCAAATGATTTTCAGCGGAGTATACAACGATTTTAGACAAAAAGCTTTTACTGACTATAAATTTGAATTGGAACCTCTCGAATATGAAGACTTCGTTAGTTCAATAAAAGATGAGCTGATAAAGTGCATAGTTCTAATGGAAGATAATATTCCTACAGCGTTTTTAGCTTACACAACCGTTATTTCTGAAGCTCTTGAGCTGAATATAATTCATTGCGTCGGTGAAGAAAACATAAATCACAAAAGAAGGCTTTTATTAGAAAAATTCTTGGATTTAACTAAAGATATAGCTAAACATAAAGTTATTACTTATCCTATGCTTGGCAGACAATCGGATTTCGTCAGAGAAATTACTCATTATGGGTTTAAGTTAATAGGACATTCAGTTGTCAGATTCTCTTTGAGCAACATAAGCAGTATAAAAATATTAAAAAGCTTAGAATTGCCTAGATTAGAAGAGCCTTTTTCTATTACGGACTGGAGTTCTGTATATTATGATAGAGCTATAGACGTTATCCATAATGGATTTAAGGACAAGACTGATGCTTTATTTGACACTAGATTCAAGTCGATCCAAGGCACAGCTGATATTATTGAAAAAATAACTTCAGGTGTATATGGTGAATTTTTAGCTGCTGAAACAAAAGTTTTGTTGTACAAAGACAAACCTGTAGGCTTCTGTTTTGCAAATTTAACAAGTCCAAAAATAGGAAATATTCCGTTAGTATCAGTTGATAAAAAGTATAGAGCTAAAGGCTTCAGTAAATACTTACTTAAAAACTGCGTAGAAAACATTGTTAACTCTGCAATTAACCAAGGTTTGCCATTGTTAGAAGTCAATGCTTCAGTTGATACAGATAACTACCCTGCTGTTAAAATGTATAGAGCTATTGGCTTTAAAGAGGATTATAATTATCCTCAGGCATACAAGCCAGTGCACTAATTGTTGCTTAATACTAACTTAAATGTTGCTAAATTTTTTATAGAAAAAAGTTTATGCTTAATTTCTTGTTCTTGCGAGATGTCGAATATCCTGATAATTCGCTGAATTTCTTCAATATTTTTTCTGTCTTTCAAATTGTAGACGTTCTTTTCTGGATCTGAAATAACCCCCATAATAGTGTTTAATTCGCGTTCGTTCATTTTTTCCTCACCTATGCTGACTTCTAGTATGCTATTGATGACTGTTAGTTATCATCGATTGATATTTCATTTCTGAAATTTTGATTGACAAATAGAGACTGAATCGTCTTTGCTTTTGTTCTCGTTTATAATTCTCTAATAAGTCTGCAAGAGACCAACAATTAAATATTGTAAGTTCCTCGTACTATAATAAAGTATTTTTTAATTCTAATATTGCCTATTTTTTAAAAAACATTAAACATTGTAAATATTTTTAATTTTTTATAGAATTAATAAAAACGGAGATATGCTATGATTATTGATACTTTAGAGAACTTTGGTTCGTACTTGTGTTTACATAATAATTTTAAAACAGTAAAAGAATTTTTAGATAATAATGACTTAAAATCTCTCGAAGTTGGCAGATACGAGCTTGATGGAGATAATGTTTATCTTTCTGTTCAGGAATATAGCTCTAAAATCAAGGATCAAGCAAAACCTGAAGCACATAAAAAATATATAGATATACAAATTGTTATAAGCGGGGAAGAGTTAATTGGC
>JAEZLC010000072.1 GCA_023435965.1 Cyanobacteria bacterium OH_CDB_58
AAATTAACCAAAGCTTCAGTCAAATAGCCTTTTTCCACAAATTCACTTACAGCAGTAGCACCATGCCTTTTTGAAAGTTTACTTCTGTCAGGTGCCAAAATCATTCCCAAATGACCAAACTGAGGAACCTCGGCTCCCAAAGCTTCATATATCATAATTTGTTTTGGGGTATTTGATATATGGTCTTCGCCCCTTATTATGTGGGAAATTTTCATAAGCATATCGTCAACAACAACAGCAAAATTATATGTTGGGGTGCCGTTTGACTTCATAATAACGAAATCACCTATAAGGTCATTCTCAAACTTCAATTCGCCCTTTACAAGATCAACGAATTTCGTTTCTCCGTCCGGAACTTTAAATCTTATTGAAGGAACTCTGCCTTCTGCCTTTAATCTGTCTTTTTCTTCTTGTGTTAAATTAATACATTTTCTTGAATACTTATGAGCAACTTTATTCTTTATAGAAAGTTCTTTTTCTGCCTCAAGCTCTTCTTGAGTACAAAAACATTCATATGCAGAACCTGCTTCAATCAATTTTTGTGCGTAAATCGGATATATATCAAAACGTTTTGATTGCTCGTAAGGGCCATATTCCCCTCCGACATCAGGACCTTCATCCCAGTTTAAGCCTAAAGCTTTCAAACTGTCATATATATTTTGGGTGTATTCAGGGTTAGAACGTTCCAAATCAGTATCTTCTATCCTTAATACAAACTTTGCTCCGTGTTTTTTTGCAAACAAAAAATTAAACAAAGCTGTTCTCGCAGTACCAACATGAAGGTTGCCGCTAGGAGAAGGTGCTATTCTGACTCTAATATCGCTCATTTTATTACCTCTTTATATTATTAAATCCTGCACAATTAATTTACTGTGCAGGACTATTTTATCAAAAATAAAAAATGATTTCAGAATTTTTTATAAGAGATTAAATTAAAGTATCAAAAGATCTGTATACCGTACCATCATCATCAGAATTACTTTTTATAAAAGATTTCATTGCATTTATGAATTCGCTCATTTTAGACTCTGTGGTTACTCCAAGCTGTTTAGAATTAACCTTATTAAAGCAGTCTTTCCCAAGTTCTGTAAGACAATGAGACTTGGAATCAAAACATCCCGGGTTTTTCTGAACCATACCAATCCCTGAAGAAGGTTTTATCGGTTTTGTTCCTAACAAATGGTGGATATTATTAATAGCAGCAGACATTTCTTCCGCGGTAGCATTCTTAATATACTTATTTGCAGCTACAGGAACTCTACCAGAAAAACTTACACTGTTTGAATAATTCATAACTTACACCCTTACTTTCAGCTTATATAAAGAACTTGAAAGTAAAAAATTGCTTTTTTGTAAATTTTTTCTATATATTTTTTAACATTTGCATTTAAATCTTGAAGTGATATTATCATTACACTACTATTAGATAAGACTTACACCACCAAAAATAAACTATAAAAAACAAGAAAAGGGTATACAAGATGTCAATAAACTTGAAAAACAAAGAAGAAATCATCCAAAAATATGGAAAAGATGCTAAGGATACAGGCAGTGCAGAAGTTCAAATCGCATTATTAAGCGAAAAAATCAACGAACTTACCGAACACTTAAAAATCAACTCAAAAGACTTCCAAGGCAGACGTGGATTATTGATGATGGTAGGACAAAGAAAAAGACTTTTATCATACTTAAAAGGCAAAAACATTGAGTCTTACAGAGAATTAATCAAAAAACTTAAAATCAGAGGATAATTCAAAAAAACAATAAAACAAAACGCCCTACTCTGGTAGGGCGTTTTGTTTACAATATTTGACCTTATAAAGCTTTTAGATTAGTATTTTATTAAGAAAATGTACTACTTTATAAAAAACAGAAAGTTGTGAGAAGATGAGTTCAAAAAAATACTTATTTACTTCTGAATCAGTAACAGAAGGCCACCCGGATAAAGTTTGCGATCAAATTTCAGACGCAATACTCGATGAATTCCTAACAAAAGACCAAAAATCAAGAGTAGCTGCTGAAACTACAGTTACCACAGGCATGGTTTTAGTTTGCGGCGAAATTACTTCTGACTGTTATGTGGATATCCCTCAAACAGTAAGAAATACAATAAAAAATATCGGTTATGCTGGAGCTACCGGCGGTGGATTTGATTATAAAAATTGTGCTGTATTAACAAGCATAGACGAACAGTCCACAGACATCGCAGGCGGTGTAAACAAAGCTCTTGAAACAAGAGAAAACACTGCGGCTACAGACACCAATGAAACAGAAAACATCGGTGCAGGAGACCAAGGCATAATGTTCGGTTTCGCATGTGATGAAACCCCTGAATTAATGCCACTACCAATCAGCTTGGCACACAGACTTGCTTTCAGACTTGCTGAAGTCAGAAAACAGGGATTATTAAATTACCTAAGACCAGACGGTAAATCTCAAGTAACAGTTGAATATGAAAATGATGTTCCTGTAAGAATAGACACCGTTGTAATTTCCACACAGCATGATCCTGAAATCAATGG
>JAEZLC010000206.1 GCA_023435965.1 Cyanobacteria bacterium OH_CDB_58
CTCCAAGTCCGCCTGCGGCTATGTCTTTTGTCCTAAAATCTCCCACTGTAGTAATTTCGGTTCTTTGAGAAATCACCGAAATGTCGCCTATTTGAAGGGTGCTTTTAGTTTTTATTCCTCCCAACTCCATGTCTTGAGGGATGTGAAAAACAGTTTGGCCGTGAGATGAGATAAAATCGACTTGAGAGGGTTTTATTTTGCTTTTTTTTATTAACTCGTTAGCACATTGTGCAAAAATCTCCCCGACGACAAAATTTAAGAAACAAATATCCTCACTCGAAGCTTTATTATTAGCCGCCATTAGAAGTTTATTCCTGATCTCTTTTGGATAATCAGTTGAATGAGAGTTCAAAATTTCAAATCTCATGTCAGAATATATTTTTACAAGACAAGCGTCAACTCCGTCTAATGAGGTGCCTGACATCATCGATATTATAGTTTTATAATTTTTAGTCATCGCTGCTTCTTTTTTGTTTTCTGTAATTATATAATTTGTTCACACTCTATTGCAATAATGTTTTTAACTTGTGTATAATTTTTATGAGAGAAATTGAGGATTTTATATGTCTAATTTATATTCTATAATTCTAGCCGGCGGTTCCGGAAGCAGGTTATGGCCCCTCAGCAGAGAAATGCATCCAAAACAGCTTTTGAAGATGAATGATGACTATACTCTTTTTCAATCAACATTTTTAAGGCTAATCGGTTCAGTTGATGATAAGAACATCATTACAATTACAAATATAAAACATGAGAGTGCCGTAAAACAACAGCTTCAAGAATTAAGAGATAAGTTTTGCAGAAAAGGTGAGTATAAACTTATAACAGAGCCGGTGAGTAAAAATACCGCTCCAGCAATAGCTCTTGTCGTCAAATACGTTTTAGATAACGTAGCAAAAAACAACAATGATCCTATTATTCTTTCAGTGGCTTCTGATCAACTGATATTGGATGAAAAATGTTTTGCTGATGCTGTTGAAGAAGGCAAAAAACTTGCAGAAGCAGGTTATATTGTTTCGTTTGGAGTAAAACCGCAAAAAGCCGATACCGGCTTGGGGTATATTAAAATCAAAAAAGATAAAAAACTTTCAGAGATTTCATCAGAGGCTCAAAAAGTTGCTCAATTCATAGAAAAACCTGAGATAGATGATGCTGAAGCATATATAAAGTCTGAAAAGTATTTTTGGAACAGTGGTATTTTGATGTTTAAAGCTTCTACGTTTATGGCGGAGATGAAAAAACATTCACCAGACATCTTTAGGCAAATTAAGGATATTACTCCACAAACAACTTCTCCATCAGTGCCTTATCAAGATTTTGAAAAGTTGACAGACATATCTATAGATTACGCATTGCTGGAAAAAACTAAAAAACTGGCATTGATTCCTCTTGAGTGCTATTGGTATGATATGGGCTCTTGGGAAGCTATATATGAGATTTCAGAAAAAGATGACAATGGAAATTACATCTCAGGCAACGTTATAGATATTGACTCTAAAAATTCTATGATTTACTCAACATCAAAACTAGTAACTACAATTGGTCTGGATAATATTGTAGTTGTGGAGACAGAAGATGCTCTTTTGGTTTGTGATAAGTCAAGAGCGAATGATGTAAAGCTTCTTTATGACAGACTGAAAACTCAAAATGACTCAACCCATCTTGTTCACAAAACGATGTACAGACCATGGGGATACTATACTGTACTTCAAGAGGGTGAAGGCTTCTTAACTAAATGTATCATGGTAAATTCAGGAGCCAAGCTAAGTTTGCAGCTTCATCACCATAGAAGTGAACATTGGGTCGTGCTGGAAGGCAAGGCAAAAGTTGTAAGAGGAAAAGAAGAATTTATTCTTTCTCCGGGCGAAAGCATTGATATTGCGGTTGAGGAAGTACATTCACTTCAAAACCCATATTCCGAGCCTTTGAAAATACTCGAAGTTCAAAGAGGCGATCTTCTTGATGAAAATGACATTGAAAGGCTAGAAGATATATACGGAAGGATTTAATTAGATCCTTTAATATAATCTTTTATTGCAATCAGTCCCAATTTATAGCTGTTTTTTTGAAAGCCTGATATCTGTCCTATGCACACAGGTGCAATCATTGAGTGTTTTCTGAATTCTTCTCTGGCATGTACGTTTGAGATGTGAATTTCTACTGTGGGTATTTGAACCGCTAAAATAGCGTCTCTTATTCCAACACTGGTGTGTGTGTATGCTGCAGGGTTTATTACGATGCCGTCAAAAATACCTTTAGCTTCTTGAATTTTCGTTATCAATTCACCTTCAATATTGCTTTGATAGAAGTCGATTTCAACGTTAATTTCTTTTGTAAAATCTTCGATACTTTTTTTTATTTCATCAAGAGTTGTGCTGCCGTATTTGTCAGGTTCTCTGGTTCCCAGTAAGTTTAAGTTAGGACCGTTTAAAAAAAGTATTTTCATCTATAACCTCAGATAATAATAAATATTTTAATCATTATAACAATTTAGTATTGTGCAATCAAATCTCTTGTTTGTTGTCTGATTTCGTCATCTAGTTTGAAAATTTCATCAAGAGATGGATTTTTTATATTTGTGTGTGTATCCATAATTTGTTTTGTTATTTCAAAAATGTTGTATAAAGATATTTTGCCTTCTAAGAATGCGAAAACAGCCTCTTCGTTTGCAGCATTTAGGCATAATGGGTAGGTTCCGCCGAGTTCTCCAGCTTTAAATGCTAGTTCAAGGCAAGGAAATTTCTCTAAATCAGGTTCTTCAAAATCAAGTCTTGCTGCCTGAACAAAATCAAAGCTGTCAGTTTTAACTCCTTCAACTCTTTCCGGATAGGTTAATGCATATTGAATAGGGATATGCATACTGGGTAAGCCTATTTGACCGACAATGCTGCCGTCCATATATTCTACGGCACTATGCAAGATGCTTTGAGGGTGGATTACAACTCGGATTTGATCATAACCTACATCGAAAAGGTGGTGTGCTTCGATTACTTCTAACCCTTTATTCATAAGTGTTGCAGAGTCAACAGTGATTTTTTTTCCCATATTCCACTTGGGGTGAGCAAGAGTTTCTTTCACTGTAGCTTTTTTTATTTCTTCAATAGAGCTTTTTCTGAAAGGTCCTCCAGAAGCTGTTATGATTAACCTTTTTAGGGAACCTTCAGGCTTTAAACATTGATGAATTGCTGAGTGTTCGCTGTCCACGGGGAGTATTTTGACGTTGTTATCTTTTGCCATTTTCATAACAATCTCTCCCGCCATAACTAAAGTTTCTTTGTTTGCAAGAGCAATATCTATACCGTTTTTAATGGCTGATATTGTTGGTTTTAAGCCTATTCTGCCGGATACTGCAACAAGAATCATATCGTTGTCTTTGTTTTGGCAAAGCTGTATTAATCCGTTCTCGCCGTATACAGCCTGTACTTTTGGGAATAATGATTCGATTTTGTTTGCCGCGTCTTTTGATTTAGTGCAAACAACTTTTGGTGAGAATTTCTTAATCTGTTCTGCAAGTAGCTCTACATTGTCACCTGCACTTAGTGCTAACACTTCGAATTTACTATTCAATTTTTCTAGAACTTCAAGTGCTTGAGTACCTATTGAACCTGTTGAACCTAATATAGTAATCTTTTTTTTCATAATGATTTAATACTTCTTGCTCGCAAACAATTACTTTATAAGTATAAGATAAAAATTATTATAATAAACAACAAAATAAAAAGACCGACTAATTATCGGTCTTTTTATTAGGCGGCACCCAGATTCGAACTGGGGGATAAAAGCTTTGCAGGCTTCTGCCTTACCACTTGGCCATGCCGCCATTTTGATTTGTAAAAGACTAAATCTTTGTAGATGTCATTGGGAGCGTCTTTTACTGTTAAAGTTCAATAAATTAGCGGAAGACGAGGCTCGAACTCGCGACATTCTGCTTGGAAGGCAGATGCTCTACCAACTGAGCTACTTCCGCATAACATGGAGTTTACTATAAAGATTTTAATTTATCAATACTATTTTTCAAAAAAAATCGTTATATATCAATGATTTGCAAAAATAGCCCGACAATATTAGGCTGATTGTCTTGTGATTCTTCTATATTATTGCTAGTTTTTTCCCCACAAATTCTAATGATTCGAGCACATAATTGAGGTTTTCTATTGTATGTTCGGACATTATGCTCATTCTTACTCTTGAAAGTCTTTTAGGCACGGCCGGATACTGTACTGGGTTTACATAGATGCCTTTTTCGTGAAGCATTTTGCAAGCTTCTTTTACTTTTTGGTCATCACCTATTACTATTGGGAATATCGCAGTTTCAGAGTTCCCCAAGTCAAAACCGAGTTTGATAAGATTTTCTCTGAAATGTTTTATGTTTCGCCAGAGGTTGGCTCTTCTTTCTTTATCATTTTCTACTATATCCAGAGCTTTAATCAAAGATGCTGTAACTTGTGGAGTTGGCGCTGTTGAGAACATATAGTGCCTTGAGTAGAAATGTAAAAGTTCAACAAGTTCTTGAGATGTAGCTATAAAGCCGCCAACGCCTCCAAGTGCTTTGCTGAAAGTCCCTGATACTATATCAATTTTCCCTTCAAGGTTGAAATGTTCAGGTGTGCCTCGTCCATTTTCTCCTATCACACCCGTTGCGTGGGCTTCATCTACCATTATGTATGCACCGTAGGCTTTTGCCAGCTCTACAATCTTATCAAGCGGTGCTATATCTCCATCCATAGAGTATACGCCGTCTACAACAACTAACTTTGTTCGGTATTTTTTTTGTGCATTTGAGAGGACTTTTTCTAGTGAATTCAGGTCATTATGCCTGAAATACTTTATATTTGTATTTTTACATCCATCAATGGTACTTGCATGGACAAGCATATCTAATATTGCAATGTCTTTTTCCTGCAGCATTGCAAGAAGTGTTCCGCAATTGGATCCAAACCCTGAAGTGTATAAAATTGCATCTTCGCAACCTTTAAATTTAGCTATTTTTTTCTCTAGTTCTAAATGAATATCTAGCGTCCCACCTAACAGTGGTACGCTTCCTGCACCAGAACCGTACTTTTTTGTTGCCTCAATTCCGGCGGCAATTGTATCAGGATGCCGAGTAAGGTTAAGATAGTCGTTAGAGGCTAGATTTATCATTTCTTTTTTCTTGCCGCTGTATTGATCCAAAATATTCATTACCGGTGCTGATCCTGATAATGAAATCCTCCGATAATAGTCGTGTTTGCTCTTTCTTACAAAGTTTGCGTATTCACTAAAATAGGAAGCACGAGACATTATATCTTTTTCACCGACGTCGATGAAGTCCATTAAGCTTGCATTCTTAAAATCCATAGATAAAATTCCTATAACTCGGCTATTTTGTGCATTTTAGCATTAGAGCGAGTGAAAAATATTCTCTTTAAGGATTAGCTATTATTAAAAAAGTTTCTTAGTTGAGTTAGGGAGGTCGGGTTATTCAAGAAAAGCCCAGTGTTGTAATTAGTTGAAGAATTCGATTAAATATTATTAATTAAGTGATAAAATATCGACTTTTCATTATATAATAGTTTTAGTTTACAAAGTTTAGCAGGTGGATTGGATGAAAGTTCTAATTTTGGCAGGTGGATTTGGTACAAGACTGAGTGAAGAAACTGATTTGAAACCAAAACCTATGGTGGAAATCGGGGGACGTCCGATTCTCTGGCACATAATGAAAATATATTCTCATTATGGTTTTAATGATTTTGTTATCCTGACAGGTTACAAGTCACATATAATAAAAGAATACTTTATTAATTATTACTCGAGGTATTCTGACATAACTGTTGATATGACTTCAAACTCGGTTGAAATTCACAAAACAAGAACCGAGCCGTGGAAAGTCACTATGTTATACACCGGTAAAGATACCATGACCGGCGGAAGAATCAAAAAAGCTAAAGATTACATTGGTGATGAAACTTTTATGCTCACATATGGAGACGGAGTAGCGAATATTGACATTCCTTCATTGATAGATTTTCATAAAAAATCTGGCAAGTTGGCTACTCTTACTGCCGTTCAACCATCCGGCAAGTTTGGTGCAATAAACATAGAAAACAATGGTGTCATTTCTTCGTTTGCAGAGAAGCCAAAAGGCGACGGAGCCTGGATTAACGCTGGATTCTTTGTTCTTGAACCGCAAGTTCTGGAGTGTATTTCTGATGAGGATTCTGCGATTTGGGAGAGAGAACCATTAGAGTGTCTTGCAGCAAGCGGACAATTGAGTGCGTATAAACATTCTGGCTTCTGGAGACCAATGGACACCTTGAAAGATAAAATTGACCTGACTCAAATGTGGCAAGAGGATAGTGCACCTTGGAAGCTTTGGAGCTAAAATGATTTTTGATATATACAAAGGTAAAAAAGTTTTTCTCACAGGTCATACCGGCTTTAAAGGCAGTTGGCTATCCTTGTGGTTAACTATGCTAGGTGCTGAGGTTTTTGGATATTCTTTGGCCCCGAATACATCTCCCTCAATGTTTGAAGAACTAGATATTTCTTCTCAAATTAATAGTGTTTATGCAGACATATTAGACAGAGAAACGCTTAATAAGTCAATGGAAGCGTTTGAACCCGATGTTGTTTTTCACTTAGCAGCACAGCCGATTGTAAGATTGAGTTATTTTGAACCTATAATGACTTATGAAACCAATGTTATAGGGACATTAAATGTATTAGAAGCCGCAAGAAAATGCAAAAGTGTCACTGCTTTTGTGAATGTTACAACGGATAAGTGTTATGAAAACAAAGAAATAAACAGGGGATATACAGAAGATGAGCCTATGGGCGGCCATGATATGTATTCCTCTTCAAAAGGTTGCGTAGAAATTATGTCATCTTCCTACAGAAGATCTTTTTTGACTGAAGGATACGCGATGGCAACTGCCAGAGCAGGAAATGTCATCGGCGGAGGTGACTGGGCGGCTGACAGATTGATTCCTGATTGTGTAAGATTTATAAATAATAATAATCCTATCGAAATTAGAAATCCTATAGCGGTTCGTCCTTGGCAGCACGTTTTAGAACCTTTGTCAGGGTATTTGTTATTGGGTAAACTTCTTTTGGAACAGGGTCAAAAATATGCCGATGGATTCAACTTTGGACCATATGACGAAAGTGTTTTGACCGTTGCAGAGGTGGCCAAGAAAGTTGTTGAAATATATGGCAAAGGCGAGGTTAAGGTTCATAAAAAAGATGAACTTCACGAAGCCGGATTGCTTATGCTGAATATTGATAAAGCACAGAAAATATTGGGCTGGAAGCCTGTTTTTTCAGCGAGCGAAGCTATCAAAGAAACAGTTGAGTGGTATAGAGAGTTTTACAATGGTAACCCAAAAATGATTGAATACACATTAAGGCAAATTCAGTCTTATCAGAATAGAATAGAGTACAAAGAGGTAGCTGAGTCAAAGGATGCCGGAATTGCTACATGAGGAGTGTTTTAAAATGAGTAAACTTTTGGCTATAGCAATTCCTACATATAATAGAGCCTCAGAACTTCAGATAATTTTAGAGAATTTGATATCTCAAATAACCGAAAGATATGAGGAATTAATTGAAATCGTTGTTTCGGATAATGCTTCTAATGATAAAACACTTAATGTATTAACGTCTTTTCAAAGTAAAAATCCCACAGTCATTCGCTATTTTGTAAATGAACAAAACATCGGTTTTGGAAAAAATATACAGTCACTTTTGGATAATATTAGTGCTGAATATGTTTGGTTTTGTGGTGATGATGATGTTTTGTACGATGGAATTGTTGAAAAAATTATTAATGTTCTAAATAGTGGATGTTTTGGAAATATATTAATTAATTACGAAGCTGACCCCGAAGGGATGTGCATGAATTTGCAAAACGACACAATTACTAATGATCTTTCTGAATTTTTTAAAATTACACAAAACAATTGTGGGTTTATGACTGCTAATATATTCCGTAGAGAGTTGGTACAAGA
>JAEZLC010000008.1 GCA_023435965.1 Cyanobacteria bacterium OH_CDB_58
TTATCACTGTGCAGTGTTGCCCTAAGGCTTATTAAATAGGGGATTTCTCCAGCAATATTCTCGGGCATGCTTGATTTCTTCAATGCTTCAAATATTTCTTTTATCGGAGGGTTTTGAGAGTATGAAACGAAGAATTTTACAGCTTTTAGCCTGTCAAAATCATCATTGCTGTTTAACAGTTCAAGTGCTTTTTGATATGAATGTTTGTCATCCATCTTTCCAAGAGCCTGAGCAGCATTCGAGCTTAGTGATTCGTCATCGTTAAAGATATATTCTAATAAAGTTTCAGCCGCTATTGTGTCAGGAATATAAGTAAAATACTTCGCTGCATAGCTCTTTTGGCTTTCAGTACCTTTTTCGAGCAGTTCGAGCATTTCGTCAGTCAGCTCTTCATTTGCATATTGTGCAATTATTTTGGCAAATAAATCGTCATAATCTGCAGAATATACTTCGAAAAATTTGATTATATTTTTAAAATTATCCTGAGAAACACTTTTTTCTATTCTTTTGCAAACATTATTCTTTATAAAGTCAAAAAGGTAGTTCGATTTTTCCGCCAGCATTTTGAATAATTCAATATCGGCAGAATCTATCATGTACTTAGCAGCTTCAAGTGCCTTTTGCTCATCTTTGGCTGTTAAATTTTTCAAATACAATTCTTGATTTTTCATATGTTAATTATATGACACTAATTTATTATTTCAAATAGCAAAAATATTTACTTTTATTTTTAATATGATCAGAGAGTCAAGGAGAGTATTACATGATTAAATCTATTTCAAGCATCAATTTTACAATTCCAAAGAATTATTTAAAACAAAACTATATGTCGCATTCTTTTTCTAAATTTAACTCAGGACTGGCATGTGACAGTGTTTCTTTTAAATCAAGAGTAGAAAATAATTCTAAAAACGGGCCAGAATATAATCCTCCAAGGATAATTATGTTGGGTGCTCCGGCAAGCGGAAAAGGCACAATGACCGAATTCTTAAAGAGGGATCTGAATGTTCCTCATATTGATATGGGTGGAATGCTCAGATCAGCAATAAAAGAAGAGTCGGAATTGGGCAAAGAAGCTGTTAAATATATTTCTGAAGGAAAGTTGGTTCCTGATGAGGTTGTTATAGGAATAGTTCGAGACAGGTTGGAGAAGGAAGACTGCAAGAGAGGTTTTATCTTGGATGGTTTCCCTAGAACTATAAAACAAGCAGAAGCTTTGGACGAAATCCTTTCTTCTCAAGGTGCCGATGTTAAAGTTATAAACATTGATCTTGATATATCTCAGCAAGAATTCTTAGACAGAATTGTCAACAGAAGACTTTGTTCGGATAAAGCTTGCGGTGCTGTGTATAATACGAAGTTTAAGCCTCCTGTTGAGGAAGGTATCTGCGATAAATGCCATGCTCCTCTTGAGCACAGAAAAGATGATACTGCTGAAGTAGCTCTAAACAGGCTAGATACTTACGAAAAACAAACAAAACCTTTGATTGAATATTATTCAGCACAAGGCAGATTAATTACAGTGAAAGCTAGCAATGGCGGCAAGGACAATTATGATCTTGTCAGAGATTCTATAGGTAAAATTTATAAAGAATTGCCGATTGAATAAAATAAGTTAATCAAAATAAAAAAAGAGCAAATAATTTTGCTCTTTTTAGTGTGAAAGTTTAAATAAATTAGCACAGAACAGGATCGAACTGTTGACCTCCCGGGTATGAGCCGAGCGCTCTAACCATCTGAGCTACTGTGCCATGAAATTAATTATTAAACAGACAATAAAAAAATTCAAGCTTTTTGTTAACAAAAATAGTTTAAGTGTCTATAGACTTGATTTATAGTAGAATGTTTAATATTGAAAAGGGGATTTTACTTGATGAAAAGAATATTAATATTATTTGTTTGCTTGTTTATGGGGTTGTCTGTTTTTGCACAAGACTACTCTACTTACAAGCTTGATAACGGACAAACTGTTATTATAAAAGAAGTTAGAGATAACCCGATTGTAATCATTGACACGTGGATAAATACCGGATCTATAAACGAAACAGATGAGAATACAGGTGTAGCACACTTTTTGGAGCACCTCTTTTTTAAGGGAACGTCAAAACACCCAGCAGGAGAATTTGACAGTATATTAGAATCAAAAGGTGCTGTTACAAATGCTGCAACCAGCAAGGATTTTACGCATTATTATATTCTGATTCCTTCTAAAGAGTTTGATTTGGCTATGGAATTGCACTCCGATATGCTTTTAAACCCTATGATTCCCAGAAAAGAGCTTGAGAGAGAAAGAAAAGTTGTCTTGGAGGAAATTGCCAAAAATAATGATAATCCGCACAATAAATTGTATAAAAATTTAAATTCCCTTCTATATAAAGAACATCCTTACAAAAGAGAAGTTATCGGAACGAAAGAAGTAATCGAAACTATTCCGAGGGAAAAAATTCTGGAATTCTACCAGAAATGGTATTATCCTGCAAATATGACAACCGTAATTATTGGGGATGTCAATACTCAAGATGCTTTGGCGAAAGTTCAAAAATATTTCAAGACGACAAATTTGCAATGCAGTTCAAAGCCTTCTAAAAATTCCTTTAAAATGGATCCAAGACCAACAAACAAGGTTGAAAAGCAGGAAAAGGCAAAAGTTGAGTCGGGCTACCTGTTGATGGGATACAGAGGCGTAAGTGCAAGTAATAAAAAAGATTCTTATGCATTGGATCTTTTAGCTACTATTTTGGGCGATGGCAAAACGTCAAGACTTTATAAGGAAATAAAAGATCAAAAGCAGCTTGTATATTCTATAAGTGCAGGGAACTCTT
>JAEZLC010000130.1 GCA_023435965.1 Cyanobacteria bacterium OH_CDB_58
ATGTTGTTTTAAATCAGCATAATGCGGGGCACATTCATCACAAAGATTAATTTTAGCAACTTCCTCATGCAGTTTATGTTCCTTCATCAATTCGATGCATTTTTCATTTTTGCAGTCTAGAATTCTAAGCGGGTTTTTATCGTACCTAGAGCGACAATCGTCACACATTTCATCAATGTATTGTGCCATATTTGCCTTTAATCTCTCTTTATATTCTGTTCTGCAAACATTACATCCGAGAGAGTTTATCTCAACTACCAGATCATTTAAACCAAGGTTGTTTAAGAACTTAGTAGCCAAATAAATACATTCAGCATCTGCTGAAGCATCTTGGACGCCGAACATTTCTATTCCGATTTGGTGAAATTGTCTTTGTCTTCCGGCTTGAGGGCGTTCGTATCTGAACATAGGCCCTTTGTACCAAAGTTTTACCGGAGGGCTTTCTCTGTGCATGCCGTGTTCCATATATGCTCTTACGACACCTGCTGTATTTTCCGGCCTAAGAGTTAGTGATCGGTCGCTTTTTGTAAATGTATACATTTCTTTGTTTACGATATCTGTCGTGTCGCCGACTCCTCGTTCAAAAAGTTCTGTAGCCTCGAAAATGGGAGTTCTTATTTCTTTAAAATTTGCTTTTGTAAAAAGTTCTTTTGCTGTTTCTTCAATCTTGTGCCAATTTGCAATCTCGGCAGGAAGAATGTCTTTTGTACCTTTTTGTGCTTTTATACTCATAATTTACCTCTTCAAAATGATTATAATATAAATATGGACGAGTTTAGTCTATTTTTGAAGGGATTTTAATAATAAATTCAGTTCCTTCGCCCTCTGTCGAATTAACAGTTATGGAGCCTTTGTGTCTTTGAACTATTTCTTTTGATATTGCGAGTCCTAGTCCTGTACCTATTCCTGCTCTTTTTGTGGTAAACCCGGGGGTAAATATCTTTGATTGAGTTTTTTTGCTCATACCTTGCCCATTATCTTTTATAGATACTGTTAGTACTTCATTTTCATATCTGGTTGTTATTGATATTTCTCCAGCCGTGTTCTTTTCAGTAATACTTTGGCAGGCATTGATCAATATGTTCATGAATACCTGATTTAACATATTAACGTAGCATTTGATTTTTGGTATTTCAGAATAGGATTTATGTATGGTGATTTTGTTTTTTGTTTCATGGGATATTAACTGAAGAGTTAGGTCTAGTTCGTTGTTAATATCGGCTTCTTGAAGCTCTGCTTCATCAAGTCTTACGAATTTTTTGAGAGATTTTACAATGTTTGTGATTCTCTTGATGGCTTCTTGGTCTATAGAATTTAAGTCTTTTATTGTTTTTATAAGGTTTTCGTTTAATACTTCGTGTTTGTCAAATATCTTTTTGATTAATGAGTTGTTGGAGTTTATAGAAGCAATCGGAGTGTTAATTTCATGTGCAACACCTGCTACCAGCTGGCCTACTGATGCCATTTTCTCAGAATTTATAAGTTGAATTTGAGTTTCTCTTAACTCGTTAAGGGCTTTTTGTAATTTTGTGTTCTTTTTGCTTACTTGATCAAATAGAGATGCCTGTACGATTGATATAGCAAGTTGAGTTGCAATTGATTCTAATATTTCAATATTGTCTTCGAGAATATTTTTTTGAGCTGTGAATGTCACAACGATGCCTATCAGTTTGCTTTTATTAAATACTGGTATAATTATTCGCTTAGTGTTTTTGCTCAGAGTCCCGTGTGAATTTTGGTGCTCTTTTATGCATGTTGTTGTCGAGATTTTCTGATTTTTTATAAGTTTTAGAATTTCATCTTCAAATATAACTTTTTCTTTTGACACGTTGCTGGAATTTTGAGGATACGAGTCTGTGACTTCAAAAGATGCCCCCGTTTTTATTGCATAATAAGTTTTAGAAGATCCCAATAATTTGTGTATTTCTTCCAAAGTAGATTTTATTATTGCCGAAACGTCGGTTGATTCTCTTATTATTGATGAAATTCTGTTAAGAAGAGCCATTTTTATCGCTTGATTTTGCGCAACTTCTCTTAGTTGATTAAATTTCTTGTGTTCTTTTAAAAGAATGCTGTGTTTTAAGTTTAATTTTTCGTATTCATTCGTCAGTTTTTGGTACTTGGCGTTGTTCGTTACGTCTTTGAAAATGATAACTTTGTAATTTTTTCTGACTATCGAAGAAATATTGAAATAAGAATAATCATCCTTTCCTTTTTGGTAAGAGGAATAGGTGTAAAAATTCTCTTTTGATTCTAAAGCTAAGTCTAAGGGTGTAATGTTGGAAATTTCTTCAGGGTTAAGTATGCAGATGTCGAAGTTAAAATATTTTTTAACTTTGTTTATGTTTGTAAAACATCCGAATTGTTTATTACTAGCAATGTTCTGAAATAGAAGTTGATTTTTGTTGTCAACTATAATAATTGGATCTTCAACATTGTTTAGTAATTTAAAATTTTCCATAAGTTTTAGAATATATAGTTATAATTTATGTAAGCCATAACAATACCAAGTATAGCTCCGAAGAAAACTTCTAACGGAGTATGTCCTAAAAGTTCTTTAAGTCTTTCAGCTGGATGCGTTTGTTTGTGCTCATAAAAGTCGTCCATCATTTTATTAAGAGATGCAGCCATTTTTCCTGCTGATCTTCTTAGTCCTGCAGCATCATACATTACAACTAACGAATATCCTGTTGTTACTGCAAATTCAACTGAGGAAAAACCTGTTAAAAATCCAACCATAGCCGATAAACCAACCACACCTGCTGAGTGAGAACTTGGCATTCCGCCAGTAGTCAATAGAAGTTTAAAATTGATTTTTTTGTGTGTTATTAAATATCCTAAAAATTTTAAAATTTGTGCAATTAGAGCTGCTTCTATGCCTGTTGCAAGAATCTGGAAGCTCGGGTGGTTTGTCATTTAGAAATCCTTTCAATTATATCTGTCATAATGCCTTCCAAAATGGATGACTTAAAATTGTTTTTATTAAGTATACCACAAGCTTTATTGCAAAGAAATATAACTTGTTCTTTTGCTTTTTCAATCCCGTACATTGATGTATATGTGGATTTTTCAACAGCCATATCTTTCCCTGGAGTTTTTCCTAGTTCTTCCAATGTTGATATTTCATCGAGAATGTCATCACAAATTTGAAATGCATGCCCGAAGCATCTCGAAAATTCTGTAAGATCGTTTAATTGCTTTTCTGTCGCTCCTCCGATGATTCCGCCTGCTTTTACCGCTAAAGTAAAGAGTTTTGCTGTTTTATATTCGTGTATAAAACCAAGCGTTTTGTCATCGATTTGTTTTTTTTCTGATTCTATGTCGACTACTTGACCTGATATTATTCCATCAACCCCAGCAG
>JAEZLC010000204.1 GCA_023435965.1 Cyanobacteria bacterium OH_CDB_58
GCTCCAAAGTATACCTGGCATGCAACCGAATCGCAGACGTCAAATTCGGTGTAAAATTTTTCGCGAGGTCTTAAAGCGTAGTTTCTTGCTGCTATTGTTTGAGCTTTTAATGCTTCAAGTCCAAAAGCGACAGGCATTTCATTTGGAACAACACCTTTTAAATAGTTCTCCAGGTCAAGCACATTTACTATACAAAATGAGTTATTGTCATTCTTTCTTGGGGTTATTTCAAAAATACCTCTGTAAACTGCTTGTTTGCCGCTTCTTTTTAATTCGTTTACTGACAGCAATGTGTTTGTATTCCTTGGCTTTATAACAAGAGGCCCCAATAGGTTTGCTGTGTTGAGGTTGTTGTTTTTGTATACGTTAAAAATTCCATTTTTTATTGATATTTTAATTATGTCAGCCTGAGTTAGACTCGGGATCATTTTTCCACTAGCAATGTCGATAATCTCGTATTCACCCGTGGCATTGAATTCAGCTTGATTGTATACGTATTTACTGAAGTTGTTGTTGCTTATTCCTACTCGTATAAGTTTGTTGCTGTCGTGGGCTTTCACCTGACAGGGCATAAAAAATATTAGTGTTAGTATTATTAATATATATAATCTTTTAAACATACAAAATCTCTTTAATTGTATTTTATTATAAAAATATTTTATTAAATACAAAGAAAGAGATTTTGTATACAGTTATTAATTTTAATTTATTTAATTTTCTTCAGTGACTTTTTGCTTGTTGATCATTTCTTGTAATTTTTCAATAAGCATATCGCCTTTTTCCTGAATATCCGAGCATATATCATCTGCTTTATTTTGGATTTCGCTCACAGTTGATTGTGCTCTGCTGCATAGTTCATCTGATGTTTCGCTAAGCATTTCGCGTGTCTTTTCACCTGATTGAGGTGCCAAAAGAATCCCGGCGATTCCGCCTACTACACCACCAATTATAAAACCTGCAAAAAATTTTCCTACTGACATTGTTGTCTCCTTTTATTATTTTTTCTTAAAAAGTTTTAATCCTGCTGAAAGTCCCTTGAAGAAACCTCCTGATACATTTTTTAGTCCGCAGAAAGCAAGCCCACCTGCGCCTACAGCTGCTGAAAGGGCTTTTTTAATGAAGTCTACTTGTTTGTCTGCACTTTTGGCTATTGAATTAATGTTTCCAAGAGTGTCTTTCAGTTCTTTTAAAGTCGGTTCAATTTCCTGTTTTACTATTGTTGTAACTTCATCAACGTTAGTCGTTAACCTGGATAAGTCCATAAGGAATTTGACGAGAAAAACCGTGACAATAACACCGAGTATTATTGTGGTAAAAATTAAAAACATCAAACTTACTTCTAGTGTTGTTGTCATTTGTGTGCTCCTAGTTCAATTCGTAGTCGGTAGACTCTTTTTCTTTAGCTTTTGCAAGTTGTCTTGCTCTTATTATTTCGTTTAGTTTGTTGAATTTTTTTTCAAAAGTATACTTCATCATATCAATAGAAGTAAGAGCTTGTCTTTTAGCTTCTTGAATTTCAGGTGCGTGTTTTTGAGCCATATCAACAACTACTTCTTCGACTTCTTTTCTGGTTTCTTCACCAGATTTAGGAGCCATAAGTATTCCTGCTATAATGCCCCCCACAACGCCTGCTAATAGACCTAATCCAAAAACAACCGAGTTATCTTCTTTTGACATTCTGACCTCCATATATGCTGTAAGATTTCTAAATATTAGCATATTATTTATTATCTTGCAATCGTAAATAGGTCTTAATCAGCAAGGTATATAGCCTTTTAATAATTTTGTCAGGTTAGAGCCATATATTTAAATGCTTTCCTTGATAATTTTATACTTTTGTTTTATATAGTGTTTGTTCTGGTAAGTATGAATTTTATCGATTGATTACACGAGATTTTGTTTGCCGGTGAGTGGTAGAATATATTAGCCTTTAGTGTCTGAGGGACGCAGTTTGAAAAAGTTTAGCGGAATATTGTTATTACTTTTGTGCTCTTTTCTTTTTGTTAAGAGTGCCCGGCCAGCTCGTGCGAGCGAAGAGCCTGTTCAGATTGTTGCAGACAAATTAAAGGTAAATCTGGGGATTTCTCAACAGGCAGATAATCTTGAAGTAGAATCACTTTCAAAATCAGAATTACTTTTAAACGGTGCAATAGATATAGTTTCTCCTGGTGGATTAAAGTTTAAAGAAGGAATAATTGAATCTACAAAACTAGGTATAGTATATGAGGGGCCGCTCAGGCTAGAAGATGTAAATTCAAAGGAGTTTATGGCTAATCATACAGTGACAGCCGTTGAGTTTATAAGCAAAACCAAATTCCGAGACAACAAAACTGAATTTGTCATCTTGTACAACATAATGAGAAACCTTCCCGATACAGAAAATGGTTTTATGGAGAAAGTCTCAGAGTTTTCTTTGAATCATAAATTTAATAATAATCAATCTGTTATTATCGGCCAAGGTAAGAGATTGCCTATAGGATTAGACGGTATGCCTATCCCTCAGGCTCAAGACACTGCAATCAGGACTCAAACCGCAAGAGCATTTAGTAATACAAGAGCTTTCGGGATTAGAAATATCGGTGATTATAAATATCTCGACTATGACATAGGCTTTTATGACAGTACTAGATACTTTCAACACCTATTTAATGGTGCTGAGTTCGTTGGTGCATTTGATGTAAAACCTCTTGCGAAATTAGACGAAGGTAAAGCTGGGAAATTGAAAATCGGTACGAGCACTCAATTTGGTAAAGCCGAGAAAGACTATTGTGTTTTTGGCACTCATCTTGCCTATGATTATAAAAAAGCACACGCGAAATT
>JAEZLC010000219.1 GCA_023435965.1 Cyanobacteria bacterium OH_CDB_58
TCTAGGTTTTCTTACTGTTTTTGGTTTTACTTTTGATTTTGTTGTTTTATCTTCGATAACTTGTTCAACTTTTTCTACTTTTGCCTCAGCAGCAACAGACTCAACCACTTTAACATCCAAAGTTTTGTCTTCTGCTTTTTCAGAAATCGGTTTAGACTTTTTTACCGGCCTTCTGGTTGTCTTTTTCTTTTGCTGTTTTTCTGGCTGTTGTTTATCTTCATTAGATTCAGCAGTTTTAGTCTCAACTGTTTCTACAATGTTATTGTTTTTAAGAATGTCTTTCTCTGCTACAACTTGCACTTTTTCTTCAATAGGCACAATGGGTTGAACTACTGTCTCTTCAATCTGCTCATTTTGCTGATTGAGGTTTTGTTCTTTTTGGTGCTTGTAATTTTCATGCCTGTTATGTTTTTTGTTTTTGAAATGTTGTTGATTCTTATTAGAATGGCTTTGCTCCTGAGGTTGCTTGTTCTCATTCTCTTGTTGAGGATTTTGATGTGCAAACACTTTATTATGTTTGTGTGCCTGATTCTTTTGCTTAAGCTGCTGTACAGGAACTTTTAACTTTGCTGCTTTTGATCGGTATTCGCCTTCTGCCACTGAAGTAGAGAAAGTTAAATCCTCGGCTACATATCCGTTTCCTTGGCAATGAGGACATTTTTTACTGAATATTTCAGATAACGCCTGCCCTTGTCTGTGTCTTGTCAGTTCAACAAGTCCCAGATCCGAAAGCTGGCCTATTTGAGGTTTTGACTTATCATTTTCTAAAGCAAGCTCAAATTCTTCCATAATTGCAAGTTTATCGTTTCTGTTTGTCATATCGATAAAATCAACAATTATCATACCACCGATGTTTCTCAGCCTGAGCTGTCTTGCTATTTCGTGGACTGCTTCTTTATTGGTTTTCAATATTGTTTCATCCTGAGTCGCAGAGCTTACGAACTTACCACTATTAACATCAATTACGGTGAGGGCTTCTGTTGTTTGAATGAAAAGATATCCACCGCTTGGAAGAGTGACTTTGGTTTCTAATGCAGCTTTTATTTCTTTTGCAACACCTGATGCGACCAACAAAGGTTCTGTACCTTTATAAACATTAATATCAATTGATCTGTTCATCATGTTCCAGTTTTGGAGGATTTGCTGAGTTCTATGCATTGCGAACGATGTATCTAATACGATTTCCTTAACATCCTCGCTGCAAGCTTCTCTCATAACCCTGTAAAGCAAGTCTTGATCCCTATACAAAAGGCTTGGTGCTTCATGAGTTTCTGCAGCTGTTATTATGCTGTTCCATTTCTCTAATAACAATTCCAAATCCTCTTGAATATCAGCATCTGACTGGTTTTCAGCTTCTGTTCTTACAATAATTCCCAGGCCTACCGGTTTCAATAGATTTACTATTGATTTTAGTCTTGCTCTCTCTTTTTGAGAAACGATTTTTCTGCTCACATTAACTCCTGTTTCATGCGGCATCAATACAAGGAATCTTCCCGGCAAACTAATAGAAGTAGTTACCCTTGGTCCCTTATGACCTGTAGGTTCTTTTACAACCTGTACTATTAATTTTTGTTTGGGAGATAATTTATCTTTAAGGTTACCTTTTCCAATGGCGTCATTGGCGTGTAAAAACCCCATTTTGTCATAGCCTACATCAACAAACGCGGCATCTATACTTGGGAGAATATTATCTACTTTTGCCAAATACACGTCATTTAATAATATTTCTCCTCTGTGAACGAAAAATTCAATCACTTTACCTTTTTCAATAACTGCAGCTACATTATCTCTCTCTGCAATGATAATTGATTTTGCCATAAATTAATCCTTTTAAATCTCTAAAACTTTTTACAACTCGTTCAAGTTTTCATCATAGAATTTAGTTCTTACAATCCTAAAATCCACGTCCGGATAAAATAATCTTACTACTTCGTCAGCTTTTACTGATGGAATATCACTATTTTGTCCGACTTTTAAAATCATTTGAAGCTTATCATCTTTAACTTCAGCTGATTTTATAGAAGGTCTAATATTAACGAGTTTTTTTATACCTTTTTTATTTTTCTTCTCTATGAATATTTCATCACTTGAAGAAATCTTATCTATAATATACAACATATCTTTCAAATTTGAAAGCCCTTCTTGTATCGGAGAATATTCATAAAGTGCCCATTGAGCAATTATATCAATGGATTTAGTCTCTTTTGATATTTTATTAACAGCCATAACTTTTATGTTGTTTGGAAGGGATTTGACTAAAACATTCTTTAATTCATCACTTGATAAATCGTCATAAATATCTATATCAATCAATTCACACTGACTTTCTATAAAAATAGGTAGTGCTATACCTAAGGATATTTTTGGAGAAGGATTAAATCCTTGAGAAAAACAAAGTTTTAATCCGCTTCTATACAATGTTTTTATTATTGTATTTTGCCAATCCAAATGTGAAAGGTATCTTAACTCATTCTCTTTTGTGAGCTTAATTCTAAACTTTTTAGCTTCACCTTGGTCTATATTTTGACTTTCTGTTAATTTTGCCTGATAAGGTTTGTCTACGACTTTTTTTACGCTCAAGTTTTTGCAAACCCCACAAGATACGCAATTGAATTCGCAAGGAATAGTATTTTCATCTTTTAAAGCTTTTTTGTACTCATTGATGAACCAATCCTTTTCAATCCCAACATCTATTACGTCCCAAGGGAAAACGGTATCTAGGTCATACTGTTTTGAAGCAAGATCCTCTAGCGAAATACCGCACTCTTGAGCAAGAGAATCCCAAAGAGCTTTATCGATATTTTCATCCCACGTTGTCATATAAGCACCAGCTTTATGAAGCTTATACATATATTCGCCTATTTTCTTATCACCTCTAGACAAAACCGCTTCCAACTTTGATATATAGCTGTTATGATAATTGATTTTTACACCCTTTATCGGCTTTGTTTTAGAAAGAAGATAATCCAACTTTTCTCTAATTTCTTGCTGTGTATTCTGTTTATGCC
>JAEZLC010000251.1 GCA_023435965.1 Cyanobacteria bacterium OH_CDB_58
AATTTGGGTATCAAAAGAACTAAAAGAAATGGCATTTATAATTAAGTTCTTAATAACTCTCTTCATCTGCAATCTGTCGACAAATAATTCAACGGGGGTTTCACACGGTGTGAAAACTAATTCCCTGCTATTATTTGAAGCTATAATTCTCATCTCGTCAACTATCTCTGAAACAAAATCATTCACGCTAGTCTTATTTAAATTTAAAACCAAAGAAGAGTGCTCCAGTTTGTAAGTTTCAAGCAAGATTTCTGAAAGCTCTATTAGTTCTTCATTAGAGGTTTTCATAAGCTTCAATGCCTCGATCTGCTTTTCATTTAATTCCCCGAATCGACCTGACAACAAGAAATCCAATGCATTTAACTCTGCAATGACCGGCACTTTGAGGTCATGGGTTAATGTTGCGACAAAATCCTCTTTGAATTTTTGAGATTCTTTTTCGTTTTCAATATATTTTTCTAAAGATTTGTTTTTGTCAGAAAGAGTAAGCTGATATTCCTTTATCATATTTTCACGATCATTAACTGTTTCTATGAGCTTATTTGCACTATCTTCCAGCTCCTTGTTGTATAATCTTTCAACCCTGGAGTACAACTGTCCGTATCTTACTTTTTGAAAAGTTTTAAGAAGCTTATTTACATCTTTTTTTAAATGTCGGTATCTTCTTCTGTATTTGCGAACCCTGAGTGAAAGCACCGTAATAATTGATGCTAAAAACAAAAAAGTAAGTCCAAAGGTAATCATTATAATATGCATAGGGAAATTATATCATAAAACAAATCGGACCTCTTGAGAGGTCCGATTTTAAGAAATAAATATTAAATACTACTGCATTTGTTTCATAACTTCTTCAGCGAAGTTTTCTTGTCTTTTTTCAAGACCTTCACCTAAAGTCCAACGAACGAATTCAGTTATTTCAAATTTACCTTGTATTAATGCCTCGATAGTTTGATCAGGATTTTTAACAAATGGCTGTTCAACTAGACATTTTTGAGACATTAACTTGTTAACACGTCCTTCTACTATTTTAGCTCTGATTTGCTCAGGTTTGTTAGCTAAATCTTCTTTACCCATTTCAATTCTAGTTTCCTCATCGATGACTTCTTGAGGTATTTGAGCTCTAGAAATGAATTCAGGAGCAGAACTTGCAATGTGCAAACAAACATCTTTTGCTAAAGCTTCATCTGCTGCAGAAGTGTTCAAAAGAACGCCGATTTTGTTGTTATGTATGTATGTAGCTACATTACCTTCAAATCTTACAAATCTTCTAACTGTGATTTTTTCACCGATTTTTGAAATTTTTTCTTTTACTAGTTCTTCTACGCTGATTCCGTCTGGAGTTACTTCAGCATTAAGAGCATCAACATCAGCCGGGTTAGCTTTAACAACGCAAGTTGCGATTGTTTTAACTAATTCTTTGAATTCTTCGTTTTTAGCAACAAAGTCAGTTTCACAATTAACTTCAACCATTGCACCAACGTTACCTTCAACTACTGCACCGATGATACCTTCTGCTGCAATTCTTGACATTTTTTTGTCTGCAGAAGCAATACCTTTTTGTCTAAGAATTTCAGAAGCTTTTTCCATATCACCTTCAGCATCGATAAGAGCTTTTTTAGCGTCCATTATGCCGGCGCCGGTTTTCTCTCTTAATTCTTTTACTTGTGAAGCACTTATATTCATTTTAAGTTATCCTTTCATCTATTATTAGTTGACTAGTCTTCTTTTTCGAATTTAGTTGTGATGTCTGCATATTTAGATGTTGCATCTTCTTCAACTATTTCTTCATCAACTTCTTCAGATTCTACAACTTCTTCAACACCAGCATCTTCTGCTTTTATAGCTTCGATTTTTGATGTTTGAGTTGCTTTATTTTCTCTTAGTTGTTTACCTTCTAAAATCGCATCTGCAAGTTTAGCGGCAATAAGTCTGATAGCTCTGATAGCGTCATCGTTACCAGGAATGATGTAATCGATTCCGTCTGGATTAGCGTTTGTATCTGCCAAACAAACAACCGGAAGATTCAATTTATTTGCTTCTGCGATTGCAATAGCTTCTTTTTTCTGGTCTACAACGAATAATAAATCAGGCATACCTCTCATTTCTTTGATACCGCCTAAAGTTTTGCTTAATTTTGAAAGTTTTCTCATAATTTGAGCTACTTCTTTTTTAGGCAACTTATCAATATGACCTGATTCAACGAACTCTTCAAGCTCTCTTAGTTTATTAACTCTTCCTCTAATAGTTTCGAAGTTAGTAAGCATTCCGCCTAACCATCTTCTGTTAATGTAGTATGCACCAGCTCTTTTAGCTTCTTCTGCAACTACTTCAGATGCTTGTTTTTTAGTTCCTACGAATACTATGTTTTTGCCTTTTGCTGCATATTCTCTAACTATTGCATAAGCTTCATCTAATTTTTGAGTTGTTTTTCTTAAATCTACAACATAGATTCCATTTCTTGCACCATAGATATATGGTTTCATTTTTGGGTTCCAACGTTGTGTTTGGTGTCCGAAGTGTACACCTGCGTCTAGCAATTCGATCATTGATGCTACTGGCATCTTTCTTCTCCTTATTTTCTTGTAAACATGCGGTTTGAAGTTCTCCCATCTCTTAAGAGACTAAGCATTTTTGGCTTTATATCAATTATTTAAGCCTATTTGCCTATCGGACTTCTTCAAATCACCAAATTATCTTAATACAAACAAAAAAAAGTTTAAACATTTTCTTAATAAAAATATAGCTTGAGATTGTTTTTCATTCATTTAAAAATTTAGATGTTAAAATAAAACAATAGTTGAGTGCATTAATAAAAGTTCATTCATATATGATAAAAAATAAAATCCTGACCACAATATTGGCTATAGTTGTCTTATCACTAAAAGCGATGGCTATAAATTCCAATTTCAAAAACTCCCTGGACGAAATTTACGTAAAAAAAACTTCAGGCGGCACTTATGCTGTCAGCTTTTTATTTGACAAAGAGTACACAGAGCCGCTTTCTCTTCAGAAAAAAAGTAAAAATTCATACTCAATAATTCTGCCAGAAACCAAACTATCTTCTAAAAACATAAAAATATTATACAAAGAAGGTCAAAGCCCAGTTAAGCTAGAAGTTCAGGAACATCCGTATCTCGATCAAAACATAAATAACGGGTACGTCAAAATAATCGCGACTGTTAAAGATAACGTCAAATTGAACGTGTCTACAGACATTTCTCCTGTAAAAACAGCTTCAGCAAAACAAGTAAAAAAACAAATCGAGCAAACGAAAACGCTGACTCAAATCCCTAAAAAAGAAACTAAAAAAGAACAATCAAAAACGACTGCACCTGAACCTATAAAACCTACAGAAAATATCGAAAACAAACAAAAAGCCCCTACTAAAGAAGATTTAGAAATTATGAGCGGGTTAACCTCAGTAGAGCAAGAACTAGAAGATCAAACAACATCAGATATTGAGGACAAATCCTCTTTAAATAAAGATTATGTCGACATCATGATGAAGTTATCACTGGGATTATTTTTAATTCTTCTGATTACAAGGCAACTGTACAAAAAATACAAAGTCCGTCAGCAAAGACTAACGGAAAGAAAAGAGTTACAGCAAAACTACAAAAAAAGATTGTTTAATCATGAAGACGAAATAGAAAATGCTGATGTCTTAAGCCAAATATATCCTGAAGTTAAAAAACAGAGTGAATTTCAAAAGCAAGTGGATACAATGGCTCAAAACCAAAAACCGCAACCACAAAGACCTCAAAGCCAACCTATCCAAGAGCAAAAGCCTCAACAGACGATTGATGTTGTATCAAGCACGGA
>JAEZLC010000014.1 GCA_023435965.1 Cyanobacteria bacterium OH_CDB_58
CCATTGTATCTGTTTCTCTTGTTGCTTTTTCTCCACAGATAGGGCAGGTAGTTTCACAGAAAGTTTTTGATGTAAGTATTGGTGACTTGCCGACTACTGAAAAATCAACGTCTTCCGGCAATAATACTGGCAAATCTTCTTCTTTTATAGGAACCGTACCGCATTTTTCGCAATATATCATTGGTATTGGAGTTCCCCAATATCTTTGACGTGAAATTAACCAATCTCTGAGCCTGTATTGAGTTGTAGCTTCTCCGAATCCATTTTTTTCCGCAAGTGCAATCATTGCTTTTTTGCCGGCTTCATTATTAAGTCCGTCACATTCACCAGAATTTACCATTATTCCCGGCTCGACATAAGGAAGTTTTATTTCTTCTGTTGTTGTTTCGGGATTTTTTATGACAACTTTCATTGGTAAATTGAATTTGTCAGCGAATTCGAAGTCTCTTTCGTCATGTGCCGGTACTGCCATTACAGCACCTGTTCCGTATTCAACAAGTGCGTAGTCTGCTGTCCAGATAGGACAAATTTCTCCATTATATGGGTTAATTATATGTGTACCTAGCGGAACACCTGTTTTTACTCTGTCTGTTGACATTCTTTCGATTTCAGTCATTTTTCTTGCATTATCGCGGTATTGTTCAACAGCTTCTTTGTTTTCTGGAGTTGTTAACTTTTCTATATCTTTGTATTCAGGGGCCACAACTAAGTACGTAACACCAAAAGCCGTGTCAGGTCTTGTTGTGTAGACAGGAATTTCCATTCCTTCAATTTCTTTGACTTTAAATTTTAGTATGGCACCTTGAGACTTGCCTATCCAGTTTTTTTGCATAACTTTTACGCTGTCTGGCCAGCCTTCCAGTTTATCAATATCTTCAAGGAGGGTTTCAGCATACTCTGTGATTTTAAGGAACCATTGAGATAAATATTTTTTTACAACAACATCGTCGCATCTCCAGCATTTGCCGTCTATTACTTGTTCATTAGCAAGAACCGTTGCACATTTCTCGCACCAGTTGACTGCAGCTTCTTTTTTATAAGCCAATCCTTTTTCATATAGTTTTATAAAAAACCACTGGGTCCATTTGTAGTAGTCTGGAAGGCAGGTTGTAACTTCTCTGTCCCAGTCAACCATAAGCCCTAATTCTTTAAGTTGTTTTTTCATGTATGCTATGTTTTCTAAAGTCCAAGTTTTTGGGTTTGCACCGTGTTGTATCGCTGCATTTTCAGCAGGCAAACCGAAGCTATCCCATCCCATTGGGTGAAGAACATTAAAACCGTTCATCCTTTTATAACGAGCTATTACATCTGAAATGGTGTAATTTCTAACATGGCCCATATGTAGCTTACCAGACGGATAAGGGAGCATTGATAGAATGTAATATTTTTCTTTATCAGTATTGTTTTCTGTTTTGTTTAAATTTGTTTCATCCCAGGTTTTTTGCCATTTCTTTTCAATCGCCTGCGGATAATAGCGTTCTTCTATCACTGTTCGCTCCTTTAATCTGTGAAATCGTAAACTTACTATTTATTATAATCAAAAAACATGAAATTGTTAATGAAAAATCCGCACTTGAGTAATGCGGACTTTTATTAAAGATTATAAATGTAAGTTGTTTGTATTTATGAAGAATTCTTCGAGTTGATTTTGCGAAACAGAAAAATTAACTAATTTTCGACATTTTTCACATAGTGGCTTTATTCCGATAGAGAATCCTCCTATTTTTTTAGTTTTATTGATTAATTCTATATCGTCACCAATGTAAACAACTTCATAATTAGGGTTTTCATCGAATATTCTTTCAATTATTGCATCTTTTTTTATTTCTATAGGAAGTATCTCCAGTGTGTTATTTCTCTTTAAGAGCTGGTATGTGTTTTCACTATTGTATTTCTCAAACAATGTTTTAAATACTTTTTTACTTTTGTCAATTGTAGTTTTGCTAGCTAATCTGTAGTGAAGAACTACCGAGTATTTTTTGTTTTCGATAATTATTCTTTCTAAATCTTTGCATTTTTTCTTTAAGTCTGTGTAAAAGTTGTTCATTATATTGCACTGGTTATCATCTGATGAACTTTTATGTTCTTCAAGGTGTTCAACTTCACATCCATATATGCCAAATATTTTTATATTTGTTTTTTTTATATCAAATGATTTTTTGAAATCACAAACTTTTTTATCGCTAATAATATTCATTTTTAAGTAGTCTTTTTTTGCGAAATTTTCCAATATTCTTTTAAATATAGGGTTGAACAAAGAGCTGTTCATCTCAGGTGTTATCGTTGTTATAACACCGTCATAATCAAGAATTATCGATAAGTTGCTTTTGTTTTTGATTTTTTCTTCTAGACAGTTAAAATTTTTCATAGTGCTTCTCCTTAAATTTCGTTTTTAAGCTCAATAAGACCATATCAATAACCGATATAGCTTTTAATGTAATAAGTTAAATGCGAGATAGCAAAAATCTACCTCGCTAGCTTAAACTAATTTTTCGCACCTCAAAATATAGGCAGCTTGTATTTGTTTTTTAATAGAAAAAAGGTCAGCATCAAGATGTATTAAAGATATTTTATTTCTAATTATATCTTTAAATGGTGTTTCAAAATTATTCAATTGTAATTTTGTCTTGTGCATATTTCTTCCTGATTGTATTTGTAGCCAAGTAAAAAATGAACAATTAATAATTGTATTATTTGGCTATTATTATTATAGCACGTTATTATCTCTGCTTCAATGTCTGTACTTCTTGTTATTCAGTTATTTCGATTTGATTTCCATCAGGATCTGATATGCAACTTTCGTAATAGCCGTCGCCAGTTGTTCTTGGAGCACTAAGTATAGAATATCCGTCATTTTCAATTTGTCTGGTTAATTCGTCTACTTTTGATTTTGAACCTGTACTAAAAGCCAAATGTATAAAGCCTTTTTCGTATCCTGTTTTATTCGTTTCGACTATTTTTGGGGAGTACATAAGTTCAAGTTTGCAGCCGTCTTCAAACGTTAAAAAATAGGTTTTTAATCCGGTTTTTTCGTTATAGTACATTTCATTGCTTACTGCGTCAAAATACTTCTCGTAGAAGTGTTTTAGTTTTTCTAAGTTATTTGTATATAGTGCAAAGTGATTAATTTTCATAATCTATAAGAGTTCTGTTATCTGCTCTATTTTTAATTCTAAACAAGCTTTAGTTTCGCATGATGTTTGTCTCTTATCCCACAGGCAAGGTCTACAAGGTGCATTATTTGTTATTGCAATAAATTTTTCTGATTTTGGAATCAGTTTATTTTCATCTGTAGGTCCGAAAATAGCGATAGTTTTTGTGTTTGTGGCAATGCCTATGTGCATCGGGGCAGAATCTGAACATACTAATGTTTCAGACTGTTTAATAAGTTTTGCCAAATCGATTATGTTTTTTGTTTTTCCATACATGTCTACAAAATTATCGAAATGTTTAGAACTTAAATAGTTTCTAATTTCTTCGATGCATTCATTGTCATCAGGACCTCCGGCGAGATAAACAGTTTTACCTTTTAAAAGCAATGCTTCTATAAGTTTTGCCCAAGTTAGGTTTGACCAGCTTTTTATGATATTTTTTCTTATGCTCATCTTGCTGACACCAGGG
>JAEZLC010000026.1 GCA_023435965.1 Cyanobacteria bacterium OH_CDB_58
TTACACTAAAACTTTTCATTTGTTCAGTTCTAGAATAAGCTCCACGTATTCTTATTCCAAGAGTCTGTTCTAAAACTAAATTTCCTTTATCAAAATATGTGATTACTGCAGGTCTCTCCCAAAGGAAGCCTCTATTATTCCAATTCAATGTCGGTTCTTCTTCTACTTTGTCCCCAGATTCCCATTGCTTGTAATCAGTTCCTTTTACATAAATACCTTTTTCCTCATCAAATAAATTATCCGGATCTGTAACTAAAGAAATCACACTACTATTTGTATATTTATCCAATCCTACAAAATAACTCATTGTAATTATCTCGCTACTATTTCCATCCTTATCATAAGCAACTGCCCTAATAATGGTTGCTTTATCAACTGGTTTTATAGGAAATTTCTCTCTTAAAGTAGTTGTACCTTTTATAAGCCGGTATACATTCTCATTAGGAGTCGCATTTTTAATTAGAATAGGACCTACATACTTTATTGAGTTTTTATTCGGTTCTGTACTATCAAGGGAATAATAAATCTCTGTACCATCTTCTGAAGCCAAATTTAACATAAATGGATTATTGTAAAACCCTGAATTCACTGAAAAAACAGGGGCTTTAACTTCAACAAGCTCCTTGTTTTCTCCCATAGGAGTGGCCTGAGCTATTTTATAACTGACTTCACTATTTACTTCAAATCTACTGTAAGATTTATTAGCTATTAATTCAGGACAGATTATTTTATCCACAATCTTTCCATTAGGAAGTGTAACATATATAGATTCACCCTTTGAAGTCAATTTAAAATTAGCATATATATTATCTGTATTAAAGCTTTCTACAACTTCATCACCCACAGCGTAAACAATCAGATAGCTCTTTGCTTTAATCTCAATATCTCCAAAAGTATACTTAAATAACTCAGACTTTTTATCGGACAAACCAAATCCCAACAAATTAATATTTCTATCGGTAGGATTATATAATTCTATCCAATCAAAACAATCACCATTTTCATCAGGCAAAATATTGTCATTTGAACTGCAAACCTCATTAATTACAATGTTTGGCATAGAATAGCTGGTTGGCTCTACATAATCTTCAAGCTTAACCACGCCACAATGCTTACATATATTTAATGTATATCCATATTCTTTTTCAGTAGGTTGTACAATTTTGTGTACATCATAATCATGTACATTGGAAATAAAGTAAAAGGCCAAGGCTAACAAAACAGCCGGTATTGATAAAGAAAGTATAAAAGTTATAAATTCTCTTTTGTTTCTCATAAAATTCCTTTGTTCAAATCATAATTAAAATTATAAGCAATTTTTAATTACTTCGAACTCCCCTTTCTCAGTTTATATCAAAATTACTTATATCTCTGATTCATAAAAAATTATATTTTTATTATCATCAAAAGTCAACTATATCTAAAACATTTACACACAATTCAAAATATAATACAAAAGCATATAAAAGAGAAGATAAGTACCTCCAAAACAGAACAAACCGGATAGCTTTTTCTTATCCGGTTTATTTTAAATTCTTTTTGCAGGTCACTTAAAACCGCACTGTGCCGACACTTTCTTATTAGTAAGCATCTCCTCTTTTCAACACCACCAGTATAGTTTTAAGAATTATCTTAATATCCAGCCAAAAAGACCACTCATCTATGTATTGTGTGTCTAAACTCACAACCTGCTCAAAATCAGTTATATTACTTCTTCCACTAACTTGCCACATTCCTGTGAGACCTGGCTTGAAACTTATTCTCCTTCTGTGATAATTCTCGTATTGGCTAACTTCGTCAATGGTAGGCGGTCTTGTCCCAACAAGGCTCATATCACCCTTTAGTACATTTATAAACTGAGGCAGTTCATCAAGGCTTGTCTTTCTTAAGAACTTACCAACCTGTGTAATCCTGGGGTCAGCCTTCATCTTAAACATTAAGCCACCACTAATCTCATTTTGTTTCATAAGTTCTTTCTTGCGCTCTTCCGCATCAACATACATAGTCCTAAACTTATATATCTTAAAAATCCTTCCATTGAGTCCAACCCTTTTCTGAGTGAAAAGAGCAGGTCCCGGGGAAGTCAGCTTAATGGCAGGAACAATAATTATCGAAGCAATCCCTGTCAGTAATAGTCCTATAAGTGCTCCAACTATATCTATCAGTCTCTTCAATGATAGTTCGAAAGTATTAACATTTACAGAGTGGAAAGTTAATACAGGTAAAGTACCAATATAAGCCATATAAGTCTTTGCTATCTTTAGGTCATAAAGGTCAACAATCATCTTTGCTGTGATACCCATCTCTTCACAAAGACATACATATTTTCCAAACTCGCCGGCATAACCTGTAGGTAAAGTGAATATAACCTGATCCACAGGATTGTTTTTCAAAATTTCTTCCAAATTTTCAACATAACCTAAAGTCTTTTTACTTTTAAAAGGCTTGTGCTGATACATACTCACATAACCTAAAACATTTATTTTCAAATTGGTCTTTCTTATGTAATATGCATATTCCAATGCCTTTTCAGGAACGCCTACAAATATTACGTTTGCGGCATTGCTGCTGCGATGTTTGTTTATAAAATGTATATAAACAATCCTCATTACAATTGTTGTAACTACAGATGTTATTATAAAAGTCACAAACATGGTTTTACTGCACATAGTTTCTTTTATAAAAAACATAATAAAAGTCAAAAACATACTTGAAATAAATGAAGAAAATAAAACATTTCTAATTATTCTGTCGTTGTAATTGAAAGTAGTTTTATCATACATACCGAGACTCATCATAATTAAAACCCATATAGGCGTATAAATAATCGGCACCCAGAAAAATTCGCTAATACCATATAGATCAATTAATTTTGAAGAAATCAGATACGATATAAAATAAGATACCACCAAAAAAAACAAATCAAGAAAAAACTGACCCAAGTTAGCATAAGCAAGCTTGTTAGAATTGTGCATTACTTTCCCCCCGTCCAAAATATAGAAATACTTCGAAGATCACATATAAAATAATTTAGATTACTGCAAATATACTTATCTAAGTGTTCAATTTCTAAATTGCGACAAAAATCATATAATATTGTGCCACGGAACTCTTCTATTGCTTGAAGCAAATTCATTGAGCATATAAAGTATTCCTTTCCCATAAAGTTAATTAATATTATTTATTCAAAACATAATTTTTATCTATATCTATTATTACGACTGGATTTTTTGACTCTATTATGTTTATTATAGCAAATAAAGGTATTAATGTTAAAGCATTTTTTTAATATATTTTTTTGTTTTTCGATTTTTTTCCATGCAAGGTTAAATAATCATACTTGTCTAAATTTGTAATATTACTTTTTAGCGATAAACATTATCCCCTGCATATAGTTATTCGCAACACAAAAAAAATTTCGTCCTGTAATATAC
>JAEZLC010000103.1 GCA_023435965.1 Cyanobacteria bacterium OH_CDB_58
CAATGTAAACTATGCGGAAAACAATTTTCTCGTAAGAGGTTTGGATTACTATACAAAAACAGTCTTTGAAATCAAATCAAACAATCTTGGATCTCAAAATGCCGTTTGTGGTGGTGGCAGATATGACGGGCTTGTCGAAACTCTTGGAGGCCCTCATACCCCTGGTGTAGGTTGGGCTATGGGAGTTGAAAGACTAAATGCACTGATTGAAAAAATCGAACCAGAAAAAATGGATTATTTTGTTGTATCAAGTAATATTACCGAAGCATTAAAGTTAGTTCAAGAATTGCGATCAAAAGGGTACGTTGCTGACTTTGACTATTCTAAACGAAAATTCGCAAAACAATTAGAAAAAGCAGCAAAAGTAGCGAAAAAAGCAATTATCTTAGGTGAAGACGAAATAGAATCAAATACTCTAACATTAAAAGATCTTTCGAATTTTGAACAATCTAAAGTTGATAGGACTATTTTTTTCAATAAAAAATAAACTTGTAATTTAATAATAATAATAATAAAAGCGAGAAGTTATCTCGCTTTTATTATGGTTAGATTTTTATTTTTGGTTAACTTTGCCGGTCTTCATTAGTTCAATATATTGATCTAAAGAACCACCTTCTACATCCCAACTAAAGTCTTTCTCCATAGCCTTGATTGCCATTTGTTTGATTTTATCAGGATTAGAATAGTAAGTATTTAATGCTCTATTGACAGCCACCGCAAATGCATCCGTGTTATCTTTAGGGAACACTAATTTGTCAGGTGTAAATCCGAATATTTTTTCATTTGTTTTATGTCCATAGAAAACATCAGATAAGAACCCGTCTTTACCATCAACAATAGTATCAGCTAAGCCGCCTGTCGCCAAGGCAACTGGTAAACTTCCTTTTGGCATACATTCCATTTGTGTTAAACCACAAGGCTCCCACTTACTTGGGATTAAGAAGAAATCTGAAGCCACACCGAGTCCGTCTCTTAGACCGGCACTGAATCCCTCGAAGATGAATATTCTTTCTCCAGCTTTTTTATTAACTTTAGTAATATCGTCTTTTAATTTTTGTAATTGTTTTGATACCTCAGCATCGCCACTTCCTAATATAGTAACAATAGGAGGCTCTTGATCAGGATCTAGTCCTTTAAGAACTTTTTCTAAACTATCTACTAGATAATCATATCCTTTTTGTTCAACATATCTGCCAACGTTAGCTATTATCGGTACTTTTGTCACATCTATATTTTTAGGAATTACACAATTTTCTGGTTTATAAAGAGTAAATCCTGGTAATGTTTGGCCTTCTTTTGCTTTATTAGCCATATCATTTAGTAGATTGATCATATTTTCTTTATTTTGAAGTTTGATTGCATAACCTTCATCATTATACATACCTTCATATTTGACAAAAGGTTTTGCTGGGCTTAATTTTGAATTAATTGTGTCAATCATCGCTTGATTAGGTTCTGAAAGCGATTTTGTATATCCATTAACTATTCCAAGCATAGTACCTTTATCTTTTCTGATATTGTTTATAGCTTCTAGACCACAGCCTAAATCATTTGCTTTACACAATTCATTTGCATAATTTCTGGATACAGCAACACTTCTATCTGCTAAGTACAAATCTGATAAAGCTTCATTATAATTTCCCATGCCTTCTGATAATGGGAATCCTTCTTCATCATAACCTTTTATTACAGCATTGATGTCATCAGTATTGTCTTCAAATAGAGTTCTGAAGATTTTATCTGCATTTTGCCAATCACTTCCTTGATATTGTGCGTTGTGCGTGATGTGAATTACTGGAGTATTTTTGATGTATTCGAATGTCTCATCACTCATCTTCTTTTGTTCATGGACAACAGGAGCGTCGTAACGCATCATGCTTGATATCGCACTGGCATGCCAGTCATTTGCTATCATTACATTAGGAGCTTCTACGTTTTGAACTTTTGCTTCTTTTGCATCTCTCATAAGCTGATAAACTGCTTTAGAGAAGAACGTCATTCTTTCAGCTTCGCTTACTTTATTATCGTTAAGTACATAGGCACCTTTACATTCAGACTTATTGTCTTTATGAGGGTTCATAGAGAAGATTTTGTCATTTCTCAAGAATATGTACTTAGAACCGTTTAGTGTACCTGTTAATATATCTACATTCTCATTTTTATAAGAACCTGTTTTGTCATTATAAACTTTTATACTCATGCTGCCTTCTTTTACAAGGTCGATTTTCTTACCTTCAGCACCTGTGTATACAAAATGTTTTTCATCTACTGCTTCGACAGAAGCTTTTTTCTTATCACCATCATTACCTACATAAAGAGGAGTGATTATGTCCATATGATTTTTTGGATCGTTTTTAAACTTATTGTTAAATGCATCAGGTAATTGGATACCAACTTCAGCCAAACCACCAATTTTTAAGAAAGATTGTGTTTCTGCTGTAACCATCCATGCCTGAACATTTTCGATATTCGGCCAACTATATTCACCGTTTACTCTTTTTGTTGCTTCTGTTTGCAGTAATTCTTTTGTTGGCTCAGAAATTTCTTTATTTTCAAGTTTCTTTTTAGCCGCACCTTTTACATTTGCAAAAGAGTAAACAGTCGTACCAACTAAAGCGAGGTCTTTCAATATTGTTGTTGATTTTGTAGCTATGTCATCGACTTGAGTTTTAATTGTATCTTGAGTAGCTTTCATGCCTTCTTGAATAACTTTGCTGTCTTGAATTTTCGTAGCCAAGTCTTCTATTTTTGTATTGAACTTAGAACCTAATTCTTCAAACATTTTTTTAGTTGTAGCCGCATTCATTCTATTGCTTGCAATTATGGCTACAGGCGTTGCTACTAGAGCTACAATTCCGCTGTATTTTAGAGCTTGATCTATAAAAGTAACAGGTTTTGACTGCGTACCTTCTTGTGTTGTATAAGTATCTTTTTGTAGTGGTTTTTGCATAACTGGTGCATTAGCAACTGGCTGCGCTACAGTCGGAGCTGACGCTAACGGCTGGTCTTTTACTACATTATTTTGAGGCACTTGTACACTTGTCTGTGGTGCTGAAATCAACTTATTAAAATCTAAGCTCACTTTTATACTCCTTATTATTAGAATGCTTTCCAATTATACAAAAATGCTAAAAATAAATGTTGCTAGCCGTACTGGGCTATATACATCCAAAAAAGCCGAGTACCAGTAACAACAAGGGATTTAACTAAAAATTTGATTTTTACATATATTTACAAAATATTTTCCAATATGTCATAAGCCGGCATGGATTTATTCAAAATATAAAAATGAAGTCCAGAAACACCGAAATCTATTAGCTTTTGGGACTGAATAATTGCAAATTCTTTACCAATTATTTTAACTGAATCTTGATCATGCCTGTATTGCTCCAATTTATCTTTTAATGAGTTTGGAAGCTTTACCTTGCACAAAGAAATCATTTTCGACAATTGATTATAGCTCGTTATAGGCAAAA
The DNA here is from genome assembly GCA_023435965.1 of Cyanobacteria bacterium OH_CDB_58. Lineage (GTDB taxonomy): Bacteria > Cyanobacteriota > Vampirovibrionia > Gastranaerophilales > Gastranaerophilaceae > JAEZOG01. Next base: position 3,477 of record JAEZLC010000103.1, read on the forward strand.
TCCCTGGAACTATAGGTATATCAATTCCTGCATCCCTTACTTTTTCGCAGTAATGGTAAAAATATTCATTATCAAAAAATAATTGTGTAAAGATAACCTTAGCACCGGCATTAACCTTTTTTTTCAAGTTCTCTATGTCAGAAGCCAAGTCATCAGCCTCTATGTGTGCTTCAGGATAACCGGCTACTGCTATTGATAAATCTGTTTTTGACTTTATAAATTCTACCAACTCACTAGCGTATCTAAAATCTTCGCACAGAATATCTTCCCCAATCGGCACATCACCTCTAAGTGCCAACACATTGTGCATACTTTCTTCTTCGATTTCTGAAAGATAACTCTGTATGAACTCTTTTGATGAATTTTTGCAGGTGAAATGAGGCATTACGTCGATTTTTAAACTATCTCTTATAACTTTTGCTAGCTGCAATGAATTAGTTTTTGTTGTACCTCCTGCACCGTATGTTATCGACACAAGCTTTGGATTGAAGGATGATAATTTATTTAACTCATCGATTATCAATTTGTTTCTTATGTCATGCTCTTCCTTTGGCGGAAACACCTCAAAAGAGATGACCGGCTTTTTAGCTTCTGTGATTGAATATATTTCTTCTAATTTCATCTTTTCCCTATCATTTGTTAATAGCAAAATAAACTTCTTTTAGACGTTTCTTGCTTACGTGTGTATACAATTGAGTTGTAGAAACATCTGAATGACCTAACAACTCTTGAACGACTCTCAAATCTGCTCCATTTTCCAGAAGGTGCGTGGCAAATGAATGTCTAAGCGTATGAGGCGAAATATGCTTGTTTATTTTCTGCCCTAATGAATGAATTATAGTATAAACACCCTGCCTATTAATACTGGTTCCTTTATTTGAGATAAAAAATGTCTTTGTAGTTAATTTATACTTTTTGACAAAATAATCTCTTTCTTTTATATAGTCCAAAAGTGCATCTTTAGCCTTTTGTCCAACAGGAACAACCCTCTCCTTAGATCCTTTTCCGACACATCTGACATAACTCATTGCTAAATCAATATTTTGAACTTGCAGATTTACTAACTCTGAAACTCTTAAACCAGAGGAATAAAGAAGCTCAAATATTGCTTTTTCGAGGACATCTAATTTATCATTTAAAATAACATCTATTTCTTGCATTGAAAGAACTTTAGGAAGCTTTTTTGCTAATTTAGGCTGTTCTATGCTTAAAGTAGGATTGTGGGTAATTATCTCATTGTTGCAAAGCCAATTGAACCAACCTCTTAAAGATGCTATAACTCTTGCAATACTGGTATGAGAATAATTTTTATCCCTTAAGTTTTTGACATACGTATTTATATGCACTCTTTTTATCGAAGAAAAGTCCTCTACTCCTATCGAGATAAAAAAATCTGTGCAGAATGACAGATCTCGCCTATATGCATCGACAGTATTTAGAGAAAGTCCTCTTTCCACTTCCAAATATTCAAGATACTGTGCTATATAATGAATAAACATTCATTTATTCTAGCATTATGTTTATCGGTTTAGCAAAATTTATAAGTTTTTTAATGCTTCACGCTCAACAACATCAGCTTTGTGCATAATACCATTTATTTGAGAATAATCATTTCCAGAATCCGCAAACGCTGTAGGCTCAGAGGACGGTATGTACGTTCTCACAGGCTCATTATTTGAGGAGTCAGTTTCTTTTTCTTTTTTTATCTTTTTGGCTGCTATTGCTTCTGCATCTTCTTCAACATTTGGTGCTGCCGCATTAACTTGTGGCTGTTGAACA
>JAEZLC010000104.1 GCA_023435965.1 Cyanobacteria bacterium OH_CDB_58
CAAAGCTTTATCAGATTGCAATGGATTTAAACACAATAACAAATGAACTCGATCCTCAGGAAATCAATGATAAAATTCAAGATCTTTTTAATTAACGAGGAACTATGAAACATACAAACGAAGTTAGAATTCTATATTGTGACACGGATGCCTACGGTGTTGTCTGGCATGGTGCTTATATAAAATGGCTAGAGCAAGGAAGGGTTGAATTATCTGAGATGCTCGGGCTTCCTTTAGAAGAGTTGGAAAAACAAGGAGTAACCTTCCCTGTGGTCGATCTTAACCTAAGATACAAGTCTTCGGCCTGGTTCAATGAGCGAATTATTATTGAAACTTCAATAGAAGAACTGAAAAATACAAGCATCAAATTCAAGCATGTAATTAAAGAAAAAGAAACATCAAAAGTGAGAGTAATAGCCTCTAGTACAATTGTAGCTATAGACAAAGAAGGAAAGCTTTACAGAAGGCTTCCCGAAAATATCTATGAATGCTACAGCAAAGCTGTTGAAGAAGAAAAAAGCTTACAGGTTAATTAAAAGCTGTGCTGAAAATCTTTTTCTTCGGTTTATAAAACTAAGTAATGCTCTCATTTTAAAATCCTCTTGTTATATATAAAAAGTATATACAAACACAAAAATTGCCTTTTTTGTATTCAAACTCTTAAGAATTGTTAACAAAACATAATGACAAAAATTAACTTCCCTACAGATGCATTTAGACAAGAAAAGAAATACACGCCGGATAAGTTTTCCTATGAAGGTATGATTTTAATTTGCCTAAACAAATATTTTACCAAATTTTTGATATCTCAAATTTTTGAACACTCTTATTGTTTAGAAAAAACGTTCAGATATTATCTCGAAGACTTTGAAATCAAGTATTTAGGCAATATAGCAGATGAGCAAAAATATGATTATTTTGAAAAAAAGTATCACACAATCGCATATGATTTTTGTTTAACAAGCTCTAAAAGGAGATATAGGGGGATAATTGAACTTTGTATAAACTTTAACGACAAAGATTCACTTGAAAAAAGTTATTATGAAACAAGCTTAAAAATAATACCCGAGGTGGATTTAAACATTAATTTATCTCTTCTTTCCGAAAACAATATATATAGAATTGCACAAGAGTTCTTAGAAAAAATGTGGGCTGCTGTTTTCAAAAAGCTGCAACACTCACCCAAACAAAATAAAGAAGATATAGAACTCCTAAAGGCATCCAATTATATTTTGACTACAGGTATTGAACATAAGTTTAATATAACAAATCAGCTACTAGAGTTGCTTAATGATGATGATTTTGTTTTAAATGATTCTGTGACCGATCTTTATCATATATTATTTAACCTGCACTTAAATTCAATCAGTGGCAAAAATCGAGTTTTTGTAACAGCAGACGATATTTTAAAAATCAAAGAAAAGAAAAAAAACTTAAACGCTCAAGGCAATAGGGGTGGATTTAAGGATAAATTAAAAAGAAAAATTCACAGGGATTTACTGTTCCTCTCAGCTGTTAAAATTATACAGATACAAGAGATGGAAAGCTACTCATACTGCATAAGTTTTAATCAAGCTTTGTTTTCTAAAAATTCAACCATTTATCCAATTTCTAAAAAGATAATTGAATACAATCCTAAAACTAAGTTTTGGCAAAAAAGAATAGGTGAATATTTAAGTTTTCATTCACACATTGCAGGTAAAAATGAAATTATTATTAATACCGCTGCTCTATTGAGGCTGGTCGAGGATAATACATCCTCTCTAAAGCCTTCTATTTTAAGAGATAACCTCGAAAAAAGTCTGGATGAACTTTGTGAGGATGAGATTATTACTGAGTGGGAATACAAAAAAATAAATGAAAACAAACTAACCGGAAAAGATTGGCTAAGAAAATATAAAAATGTTAAATTAAAAATCAAATTATAGTCGGTACTATAAATCACCATTAAAAACTTTATTAAATTTACTTACTGTCCATTGATGTAATAAATACTAGAATCTTTTCTGAAAATGTCGGGAATAAAAATTACCTATGAAAACTTATTAAGAAATAAAAATGCCATATTAGATAAGTAAGCTTACTTTATTTATCAGACAAGAAAGGACTATTATGGCATTCAAAATTCCATACACATTTATTCCCGGAACAAAAGCAAAAGCAAATGAAATTAACTCAAACTTTTCATCTGTTGCTGAATACTTAACGGATATAAACACAAATCTTATAACGACAACGGAAGATTTAAATTCTACCAAAACAAATCTTGCACAGACAAAAAAGCTGTTTGAAGAAAACAGGACAAAATACTGCGTAAACTCTTGCACTGACTCACTTATGACAACTGCTGAGTTAATGATATACTTTAATTCAGAGATTGAAATAACCAATCATAAAGGAATAACTGCAAAGGTTCAATCATTACCCGCAATTAACTGTCAGGGGCTGGCAAATGGAACTTATAACGTTTTTATCGGAATCGATTCAACAAATGAATACTTTAAAAACACAATTTATAAACAAAAAAATGAACCTGTGACAAAAAAACCAAATGATATTTGGTTGAATACATCAAAAGAACCTCTCTTTGCAGGTAAGTGGGATGGAACGACATGGGTTGAATACAACAAGGTTCCAGCTGGGTCTTTTACTATAGAAAACTCAACAATCTCTACAGTAAGCGTGTTTCCGTACAATCAAAACGGCTACAACGTAAATGTTCTTACAGAAAAAGTATTTACAAAATTTTCAGACTTCACACAAGGTCTTTCAAACAATGGTCATGTAAAACTTCCTAACGGGCTGATTCTACAGTGGGGAACCCACACTTTTACGGGAACTCATGGGCAGAGTTATTCAACAAATTTTCCAATCACATTTCCAAATGGCGTTTTGAATTGTGTTGCATATGTTGGACAAACTATTAGTACAGGTATCACACAAGTGGCATGCCCACTAAATCTGTTAAGTAATTCATCTTTTGGATGGCAATACGGTACAGTAAACGGTGGCTCCTACAGCGTTGTTTTAAGATACACAGCAATCGGATATTAAAGGAGAAAAAATGATTATAAGAAAAGAAATAAAACCAGATAACACTTTTGGAGGAAATTATCCGACAAATATAAACTATAGACAGCTTCCAGAAAAATTCATCTTAATATCAGAAGAACAGCAAGTACACATTGACAGCAATTTAGACACACTTTTATACTGCGAGGGTCAAGACGGTATATTCGAAAATCCAAAGGGCGTTGTAGATATTTCTTCAACTGAGGAATATATTATAAAAAGACAAGAAATCGAAACCCTAAAAAGACAAACAGATATAAAAAATCAAATACTTGAAATTGAAACGCTTCAAGCAAGGGCAATAAGAGAAATTCTATTAAATAATACCGAATACTCAAGAGTAAAGCTTCAAAGCATTGAAGAACAAATTCAAACTCTTCGCTCGCAATTATAAAAAAAAAGAGAACTCGATTCGGGTTCTCTTTTTCTATCAGCAAATTAGTCGAAACTCATAACAGGAAAAGCATCTCGAAGCTCTTTTACACAATTCAAATCAATCTGATGATATAACGCAGACTCTTCTGTTCCAGTCCTGGCCTCAATAACCCCCGTGGGGTTTACAATCATAGAATTGCCGGCAAGCGTATATCCGACTTCACCACAACCTGTACAGGACACAAAATAAGCAGCATTCTGAAGTGCTAAAGATTGATTGCAAATTTCCCAGGTATGAATCCAATCAGCAGCCCAAGCTGCAGGACAAACAATAATCTCTGCCCCTTTCTTCAATAATTTATTGAACAGTAACGGAAAACGAATATCAAAACATGTAGACATTCCGATTTTACCTATATCAGTATCTAAAACGACGATCTCAGACCCTGGCGAAAGGCACTGGGCTTCAGTTCCTCCAAAATATTGAAACAGATTGATTTTCCTATACTTACCTAATATTTCACCGTTTCTATTAATAAAGTAACTCGTATTATAAAGTTTATCTCCGGATTTTTCTATGATAGTTCCTGAAACAATATTTGTATTATGTTCAATAGCAAGCTGAGAAAGAAAAGCTAATGTTTCGCTGCCATTCTCCTCTTCAGCACCTTCAACAAATGCCGTATTATCTATACCTGTATTAAAAAACTCTGGCAATAATATTAAATCAAGGTTATTTTGACCACTCTGTTCGATAAGTGCTTTTACCTTATTTAAGTTTCTTTTCTTTTTACTTTTTTTAGGGGAAATCTGTACCAATAATATATTAACTTTAGACATATTTACTCATCACTTTCTCACTATATATATTCAGATAATACCATGAATTTTCATCAGAAATTAAAAAGCCTAATAGGTAAGGCTTTCACAGCATAATTATTAAGTTATATTAAGATATATACAAAAAATATATACAGAATAGTCAATTTTTATCTAGCATTCTTTTTTATATAGGTACAAGAGTAAAACAAAATTTAAAAAAATATAAAGGAGAAGTTATGGCTAGAGTTTTAATTTCAATGCCCGAGAAATTTTTAGGGGAAATCGACAAAGTTGCTGACACTGAAAATCGCACAAGAAGTGAATTAATAAGAGAAGCATTAAGAACATACATCCACAGAAACAAAGTAAGAGAAAACACATTAGCAATTAAAAACGCAGCAATTCTTGAATCTTTATTAGATTGATCAAAACAAATAAATTTTTAAAAAGCGACTGAAAAAGGTCGCTTTTTTGTTGCAATAAATATGGCTAAAAATAGCACCAGACAATGAGTTCAAAAAAATTGCAAGAGGGGTCGTTTTTGTTACATAACTTTATAAAAGGCAATAAAAAAGGCAATTTTTGCAAAGTTATATACTTTATATATACATAAGAGAGATGACAAAACACAATAAAGACAGAGGATAGAGAAACTATGACAGGCACACTTACTTTAGATCAAAGCATTTTCGATAATACAGTACTTGCAAATAACGACCCAAGAATGAGATTCAGAAATTCAGCTGATCCAATCTATGTAGCATTCGATTATATCGACAATCAACCAATCTCTAAATTAGCTACATCTTTTGTTAAAGAATCAGTTTTTGAAATTATGAAC
>JAEZLC010000110.1 GCA_023435965.1 Cyanobacteria bacterium OH_CDB_58
ACCCTTTATGAGTGCTTTAGATATTGGTGTCACAAAAATTGAAAAAGAAGGCAAGCAAGAATTCTTTTCAACGATTGGCGGTGTTTTTCAATTCAAAAATAATGAAGCTATTATTTTGACAGAAGCAGCCGAAAGTGGTAAGGATATTGACATAACACGTGCTCAAAATGCCAAGGCGAGAGCTGAAGCAAGAATTGGAAGTACGGAAACCACAAATGATATCAAACGAGCAAAAATGGCTCTTGCAAAAGCAATGGCAAGACTGAGAGCAGCAAGCAAATTAAATTAAATTAATTTATATATTTATTTATACTTTTAATGGTAGCAGTCATAATGCTACCATTTTTTGTCTTTCATAACCAAAATAGCAAATTTTTTCTTTCAGAGGTTTTAACCCAACAAATAGGGCGAAACAAAAAGGAGGCAAAATGAAAATTCCAAACATTACTCACAATATTAGCCTAAGTAAAGCTATCAAGAAAAAGATCTTACGCAACGAAGGAACAACTCTTTTTCTAAATCAAGCCATTTCCTTGCCTGAAATAAAAAATATAGCAAAAGGCAAAAAAATTACAATACAAAACAATCCTTTATGCCCAAAAAGTCTTTTGATTAAAGCAAAAGATCATATTTCTGTAAAAAATTTATTTCAAAAACGCCCATCTGCAGTCAACATGGCTTTTGTAGAAACTTTTGATGAATTGAAAAAAGAAATCAGCAAAATAACACAAGAAGCAGGAGAGCTGACCAAGCTATTTAAATAACAGCCTTTGAATCTTTAAATTCGATTTTCAATCAAAAAAAGATTGAAACTTAGCTAAACTTTTGACTTGCTAATAAAGCTGCACCTATCATTCCCGCATCATTTTTCATTTTTGCGGGAAGAAGTTGTATTGGAGAAACAACAATAGAATTATTTATTTGTTCTTCTAGTTCCTTAAAGGAGATAAACTCACCCATTCCCCCTGATATTACAATGCTTTCAGGATCAAATATGTTAGTTAGGCTTATAAGTCCTGATAACAAATGGTCATGCCATAAGCCAAAAACTCTCATTGAATAACTATCTTTTCTTTTCACACCTTCAATTATGTCATAAGTTGTTACTTCTTCAGGTTTTTTATTAGATACAAAGCTGGTCTTAAAAACCTCTTCTTTAGAAGCCACTTCTTCTGCCGTAAGCCTTAACCCCGTACCAGAGGCATAACTTTCCCAACAGTCATAGTTGTTACAAGTGCATTTTCTTCTTTTATCCGGGAACAATTTAATGCTTCCAATTTCTGCGGCTCTACCGGATTTACCTCTGAGCAGAATGTCATTTATAATAATCCCTCCACCGATACCCGTGCCCAGAGTAACAATTATTGTATTAGAATGACCTTTGGCAACTCCTATCTTATACTCCGCCCAAGCTGCGGCATTCGCGTCGTTTTCAACAAATACGGGCTTTTCACTCAAAGTAGAAAAATCTATTTGATTGTACCCCAAGGGCAAATTAGGAGTGGAAGATTCTACTTTTGTATTTTCCAAATTAATAGCCCCAGCTGTTGCAAAAGCAACACAATCAACTTTGCTATTAAACTTTGCAATTATTTCTTTAAACAAAGCAAGGAGGTGTTCTATATTTTTTGGGGTAGAACATTTCTTAATATCTGAAAGAACATTGCCTAAAGAATCAACTATACAATAACTGATTTTTGTTCCACCTACATCAATGGAAAGCACTTTTTTCATTTTTTCACCTAGATATTTCTATTACAAAATCGTTTAACAATAAGTTGAGGACGGGTGATTGCGGAACCAATGACGACGCTGTGAGCACCAAGAGAAAAAGCTTTATCTACCTGCTGCGGAGTCCAAATCCTTCCCTCTAAAACCACGGGACAATCTAGGATTTTCACCAATTTTTCAAGCAACTTAAAGTCGGGTTCTTCCGACTCTGTTTCAGAGTAAGAAGTATAGCCTGACAACGTTGTAGAAACAATATCAGCACCCAGACACCTCGCGGCAATACCTTCCTCAAGTGTTGAAATATCTGCCATGGAAAGTCTGTTGTTAACATTGATATATTTTATAATTTTTCTTAAATTGTCTTTTCCTCTGGGCCTGCTGGTAGAATCAAAAGCTATAATATCAGCACCTGCAACAACCAATTCCTTTACTTCTTTGATTGTTGGAGTTATATAAACAACATTTTTCCAGTTGTCTGGTATTACATCCGGCTTTGTTAATCCAATAACCGGAACGGCAAAATTTTGCTTTGCATTTTGAACATCCCTTTTACCTGCAACCCTAAGTGCTTTGGCACCGCCTTTTACCACAGACTGCATCATCGCCAACATGCATTCTTCTTTATAAAGAGGTTCTGACGGCATTGCTTGCACAGACACAATTATTTGGTTTTTTAGCTTTTTTAAAACTTCCATGATTCAATTATACATTATTTTTGCCAAATATTAATTTTTTGTTTATTTTTTAAAAAATACTTGAAATCGGTGTTATAAAATATGTAGAAAATAGTATATTTTTTAATATTTAAAATGGAGATAAAGAACAATGGCAAAAACGATCGGTATTGACTTGGGAACTACAAACTCGGTAGTTGCTGTTATGGAAGGCGGAAAGCCTACCGTTATTGCCAACGCTGAAGGATCAAGAACAACCCCTTCTATTGTTGGCTTTTCTAAAACCGGAGAAAAATTAGTAGGACAACTAGCTAAGCGTCAAGCAATTTTAAACCCGGATAAAACGATTATTTCAATAAAAAGAGAAATGGGAACAGACCACAAGAGCAACATCAATGGAAAAGACTATTCTCCACAAGAAATATCAGCAATGATTTTAAGAAAACTGGCTGATGATGCTTCAGCATATCTTGGTGAAAAAGTTACTTCTGCCGTAATTACAGTACCTGCATACTTTAACGACGCACAACGTCAAGCAACAAAAGACGCTGGAAAAATTGCCGGACTTGATGTTCTTCGTATCGTTAACGAGCCGACCGCTGCAGCACTTGCTTATGGTTTAGAAAAAGAAAAACCAGAGAAAGTTTTAGTATTTGACCTTGGTGGTGGTACTTTTGACGTTTCAATTCTAGAAATCGGTGATGGTGTTCATGAAGTTCTTTCGACCTCTGGTGATACCAGACTTGGCGGTGATGATTTTGATGAAAAAGTAATGAACTGGTTATGCGACGAGTTCAAAAAGCAGGAAGGAATTGATTTAAGAAACGACAAACAAGCCCTTCAACGTTTAAAAGAAGCTGCAGAAAAGGCAAAATGCGAACTTTCTTCTGTAATAGAAACAAACATAAACTTACCGTTCATCACGGCTGATGCTAATGGACCAAAACATTTAGACCTGTCTTTAACAAGAGCAAAATTTGAAGAACTAACTCAAGACCTTCTTGATAGATGTAAAAAACCAGTAGAACAGGCTATCAAAGATGCCAACCTTTCTAAAGGTGATATCGATGAAGTAGTTCTTGTTGGTGGATCTACTCGTATCCCTGCCGTTCAAGCATTAGTTAAAGAATACACAGGAAAAGAGCCAAATCAATCAGTTAACCCTGATGAAGTTGTTGCTGTTGGTGCTGCTGTTCAAGCTGGTGTCCTAGCGGGAGAGGTAAAAGACATAGTCCTATTGGATGTAACACCCCTAACTCTTGGTATCGAAACATTGGGCGGTGTATCAACGCCTCTTGTTCCAAGAAACACAACAATCCCTGTTTCTAAATCACAAGTCTTCTCAACAGCAGACGACAACCAAACAGCTGTAGATATCCACGTTCTTCAAGGCGAAAGGCCAATGGCGAAGGATAACAAATCCTTAGGAATGTTTAGACTAGATGGAATCCCACCAGCAATGAGAGGAATGCCTCAAATCGAAGTTACCTTTGACATTGACGCTAACGGTATTGTCAACGTAAGCGCAAAAGATAAAGCGACAAACAAAGAACAAAAAATCACAATTACAAATTCATCAAACCTTTCTGACGGAGACATTGACAGAATGGTAAAAGAAGCTGAAGCGAACGCTGAAGAAGACAAAAAACGCAAAGAAGAAGCTGAAATAAAAAATAACGCAAACAGCTTATTAACTTCAGCGGACAGAATAGTTAAAGACTTCGAAGGAAAAATTGCCGACGCGGACAAAGCAAAACTTGATGAACAAAAAGCGACCTTAAAAACTGCCCTTGATGAAAACAAGCCGGTTGAAGAAATCAAAAAACTTTCTGAAGAACTTCAACAAACTATGTTTAACATTTCTCAGGCAGCATACAGTCAAGTTCAACAAGAAGGTGCTGAAGCAACCACAGAAAACCAAACATCAGAAGAAACATCTTCTTCAACTCCAGATGATGATGTAATTGATGCAGAATATACAAAAGAATAATTTTTCTTTTATAATTTAAAAAAGCTGGTCTAAAAGCCAGCTTTTTTCTTTATTTTTTGTAATAAATTCAAAAAAACTATCAAAAAAACACAATTTTTTTATTTTTTTGTTTTATCTTATACAAAGTGAGTTTTTTATGATAAATAATTATTCTGCAAATTTGATCTCAAATTCCCAACCAATAAAACCGCCTGTAAAAAACAGGAATTTTGAAATATCAAATAACCCCAATAACAAAAAAATATTAGACTCAAAAGAACCAAACGACTCCTCAATAATTAGCTTTAGAGCCCAAAATAATAAACAGTCAATGGGAATAAGCAAACAAAAACTGCAAGAAATAAAAGAAGTTCTTGACCAAAATATTTATGAAATACAAACGACTGATGGAAAAACAATAAAAGGAACGATAAAAGAATACATTCAAGCTAATATAGAAAAAATTATCGAAAATGACCACTCTGAAGGTTTATTACACGGAACAAGCAAAGAAGCTCGCAAAAGCATTTTAGAAAACGGCTTTGATCAGAACAAAGTATCGCGAACTGTTTGTGGACCAGGAACTTGTTTTACCGGCAGCGAATATGAAGCACATCAAATTGGTGGTGGTGCAATAATAAAATGCAGTTACAGCGGGACTAGTGCCGTTCTCAAACACGGCTTTTTTGACAAAATTCGCTATAACGATGCTGTGGTTGATGATATTTCAAAAATGGCAGAAATTAAGCTTTACCCAGAAACGTACTCTCAAACCTATTACAATAAAGTTGCGAAGGTTGAAAGAATACTTGGAGAATATGTCAGAGATGTTCTAGTAAATCAACTACATATTGATGCCGGCATTGACAGGGGAAGACAACCCTGTATTCCTGGTTGTTTTGTGGTTTATAATACAAAAACCCTAAGTGATTTAAAAGCTTACAACTAAATATATACATCTAATCAATTGTTTTAATTTATATTTAAAGTAAAATCTCTATATTAACTTTAATGGAGATTATATATGAAAAAAATCATTCCTTTCCTCTGCTCTGTCCTTCTTTTATTTTGCTCTCAGTCTTTAGTTTTTGCAGAAGCATCAACCCCACCAACTTGTAGTCAGGTTGAAACAGTAAAGGCAAGCCACATTCTTGTTAACACAAAAGAAGAGGCGGTATCTATAAAATCACAAATTGACAAAGGTGCAAACTTTGAAGAAATGGCAAAAAAACACTCCAAATGCCCATCAGGTAACAACGGTGGTAATCTTGGTTATTTTGGAAAAGGAGAAATGGTACCCAGCTTTGAGACCGCTGCTTTTAACCTTCCTGTTGGAAAGGTTTCTGATCCAATAAAAACTCAATTTGGTTGGCACATAATAAAAGTTTATGACAAAGAATAAATAAAAAGGCTAGAATAAAATCTAGCCTTTTTTATAATTTTTAATGAAATCTTGTTTTGTTTAAATCTGCTTTTCTCATTCTAATGTTTTCCGGAGTGATTTCGACAAGCTCATCGCTTTCAATGTACTCCAAACAGTCTTCAAGACTCATTCTTCGTGGTGCCTGCAAAGTAACCATAACATCAGCTGTTGCACTTCTCATGTTTGTGAGCTTTTTTGTCTTACAGATATTTATGGCAAGATCTTGAGGTCTATTACTTTCTCCCACAATCATTCCTCTGTACACCTTTGTTTTTGGGGTAACAAAGAAAACTCCTCTATCTTCAAATTGACCCAACGCATAAGGGATAGCCTCTCCATCTTCATGAGAAATCAAAGATCCGCTTCTTTGTTTAGGAATATCACCCGCGAATGGTTTATATTGATCAAAAGTGTGATTCATTATTCCTTCACCACGAGTCATTCTTATAAATTCGCTTCTAAAACCAATCAAGCCTCTTGCTGGAATTGAAAAATTCATGACTGTTCTTGTTTCACTTACTTGCATATCAAGCATTTCGCCTTTTCTACCCGCAAGTTTCTCAATACAAGACCCTGCATGACCTTCCGGCACATCTACCAACAAATTTTCATAAGGTTCATATAACTTTCCGTCTACCGTTTTAAAAATAACCTCTGGTTTTGAAACTTGAAACTCGTAGCCTTCTCTTCTCATTGTCTCAATCAAAATTCCAAGGTGAAGCTCGCCTCTTCCACTTACTCTAAAAATATCCGTATTTTCAGTATCTTCAACTCTTAAGCTAACATTTTTTTCAAGCTCATCATACAATCTTTTTCTAATTTGTCTGCTTGTTACAAATTTACCTTCTGTTCCCGCAAAAGGGCTGTTGTTAACAGAAAAATTCATTTGCAAAGTAGGCTCATCCACTTTTATTAGAGGAAGCGCTTCTGGTTCAAGCAAAGTAGAAATTGTTTCTCCGATTTGAATTTCAGAAAAACCCGCTACTCCTACGATATCTCCAGCTGAAGCTTCTTGTATTTCAACTCTTCCAAGGTCTTCAAACCCGTATAATTTAACAATTTTTCCTTTTTGAACAGATCCATCTGCTCTAACCAAACTCACTTGCTCTTGAGATTTTATTACCCCGTTAACTATTCTACCAATTGCTATTCTGCCTACATATTCATTATAATCTAACGTTGTTGTTTGAAATTGCAACTTTTTATCAGCATCACCGATTGGTGGATTTACGTTATCAATAATACAATCCAACAAAGGAGTAATATTATCTGATTCCTCTTCCAGTTCTTTTTTTGCAAAACCCATTAAGCTGCTTGCATAAACAAAAGGGAAGTCTAAAAGATATTCATCCTCTGTAAGCTCTGTGAACAAATCAAACACTTGATCCAAGGCTCTGTGAGGATCCGCTCCTTTTCTATCAATTTTATTTATAACAACAATTATTCTTATTCCAAGCTCTAATGCTTTTGACAAAACAAATCTTGTTTGCGGCATTGGGCCTTCAGCGGCATCAACAATAAGCAATGCTCCATCAACCATTCCCAGTACTCGCTCAACTTCTCCCCCAAAATCTGCGTGGCCAGGGGTATCAACAACATTTATTTTATATCCTTTGTAGTTTATAGAAATGTTTTTTGAAAGAATTGTTATTCCTCTTTCTTTTTCCAAATCATTACTGTCTAATACTCTTTCTTGGACTTGTTGATTATCTCTAAAAACACCGCCCTGCTTAAGCATACAGTCAACCAATGTGGTTTTTCCATGGTCAACGTGAGCGATAATCGCTATGTTTCGTAATTTACTGTTTTTCATTATTAATGTTTCCTCTCATTTATATATTATTACAAATATTCTCATATATAAAATGAGGTGCTTCAATTAGAAAACATGTTTTACATAAGTTTTTATTATTTTATTATTTTGGCTACTTGTGGAGTGATTAGATCCCAGGCTGATTCACTAGGGTGATCATCTTTATATGGCTCAACATGATATTTTTCTTCATATAAATTTTCACCTGTTAATTGTTTCGTATCCAAAACTATAAATCCTTCTTTTTCAAGTTCTTTCCATCTTTCAGTATTTAAATACCAATTGTCTTTTTTGCTATGGTATTTTATGATTATAAATTTTGAATTTTTATAATGTTTTTTTGCCTCTTTTTTTGATTCTTTAAAAATTTCTTTAACTATATCAAAATTTTTATCATTCATTTTTTCAGAAGTAAGATATTTGTCTGAATATAAAAGATTTATTCTTTTTATCAAACTAAACCCCACTAATTTATAAGCCAAAGCTGATCTTTCAACTATTTTGCCGTTTTTATATCCATAACTTAAATACTCATAATTATATATATGAGGAGAATCAAATGTCATCAAATGAATTCTTCTTATATGATCTGGAATAAAAACATAAATAATATATTCTGCATCTTTTATTTCTTTATAAATATCTTTTGTTTTTAAATCATACAACATATGCTGCAACCCAAGACCAACATATGATCTGTTATAAACCGGCCTTTCTGTTTTTTTTGATAATTTATATGAAAAAGTTTGATCATCTCTTAATTTATAACCATAGATGTAAGAACAACCAAAAACGATTATGGATGGTTTTTTGTACTTTTCACCCTCTGGTTTTCTAAATTTATTATTCTTTAAGAACAAATAGTTCTCTTCATAAGGTTTTATAATAATGCTATAGTCAAACTTAGGTTTTTTCATATTAAAAGCACTAAAAATAGAAACCCAATCTTTATAAGTCAAACAGTACGATAAAAAATCTGCCACCAAAAAAATGATCGTAATCATAAAAATATTGAAAATAATTTTTGTTTTTTTCATAATTCTCTCACTATTTTTATAAAAAAGAAGACTATATAATTATAGTCTTCTTCTATTAATTTGTATATTTAAATAATTATATTTTTAATCATTTAATGCAGCAACACCAGGAAGAACTTTTCCTTCAATAAATTCTAAAGAAGCTCCGCCTCCTGTTGAAACATGGGTAAAATCTTCTTCCTTACAGAAAGATTTAGCCGCAGAAACTGAATCTCCACCGCCAATAACAGATACCGCACCATTTTTTGTTGCTTCTACTATAGCTTTTAAAACAGCTTTTGTTCCTTCTGCAAA
>JAEZLC010000132.1 GCA_023435965.1 Cyanobacteria bacterium OH_CDB_58
GATACTCTTGATTTTTTAGGAAAAATCTTTGTATTTGGAAATATTCGTCAAATTTTTTCTGACCCTCTTGATCTCCGAAAAGCTCAACAGTATTAAAAACTAAATCCATATCTTTAAAATGGCCAAGAAGTTTTACTTTTTCTGCAAGATAGTGCTCGCTCCATAAATCATCACTTTCAAGAAAAGCGATGTAATCACCAGTTGCCTCATTGCATCCCAGTTTTAGAGTTTCGCTCAACCCTTTGTTTTGATTATTTTCATGCGTTAAGAGTTTTAGTTTCTCATTTTCTCTGCAAAATTTTTGTATAACTTCCAGTGAATTATCGTCAGAACCATCATCAACTATTATTAGTTCCCAGTTGTCATAGGTCTGATTTATTACTGATGTTATTGTTTCTCCAATTAAATCTGCGTAATTGTAGCTGGCTGTAATAATAGATATTTTAGGATTTGGATTGTTCATAAATCAATTATATGTAATAAATTAACCTGTGTAAATTATTAAGGACAATTTAGTATTTATGATAAAATTCGGTTATGGATGTTTCAATAATATTAGTTAATTATAATACGAAATATGTTACTCTCGATTGTCTTAAATCTATATATGAAAAGACCTCTGGTATAGAAGTTGAAATAATAGTTGTCGATAATGCGTCGATAGATGGCTCTGTTGATGCCATTCGAGAACAGTTTCCTGAGGTGAAAATCATAGAAAACCCTGAAAACATCGGTTTTGGCAGGGCTAATAATGTAGGTGTGAATAGCTCCTGCGGTAAATATGTTCTTTTTCTTAATACGGATACTGTTTTGATTAACAATGCCATAAAAATCCTTTTTGATTTTATGGAGAAAGATTCTTCAGTCGGGGTTTGCGGTGGTAATTTATTCGACGAAAAAATGAAATATATTCACGCGTTCGGGAGTTTTGATTCTCCCCTGGATATGTTTTTAAGGATTTCAGGTTTAAGGTATATATTTAAGAGACAGTCAAATAACTTAAACAGGGAGGTCTTGCAAGAGGTCGACCAAATAATTGGTGCAGATCTTATGGTTAGAAAAAGTGTTTTAGACCAAGTGGGGCTTTTTGATAGAAGATTTTTCTTGTACTTCGAAGAGTCAGAATTGCAGTTTAGGATAAAGAATGCAGGATATAAAATATTTTATGTACCGGAGGCAAGGATTTTTCATTTAGAAGGTGCGAGTACTAAAAAGAACAAAAAACTGAGAAGGCAGATAATCTCTCAGAGCCAATATTTGTTTTTGGCATTGTGTCACCCGAAAGTGCCCAAATTTTTATTAAAAACATTATGTACATTACCTTTGCTTTATAGATTTATAAGTGCACCTGAGCATACATATAATTCATTAAAATATATTTGGACATACGATAATTTCGGACAAGTTGCCAGAAAACCTGAAGTTGATTTTGTCTTGATGAGTTGTTGTACCTGTAAACGCCCAAAGATGTTGAAACAATCGCTGGATAGTTTGAGGTCTTTGGCTCTTCCTAAAGATGTTAAAGTGGAAGTGTTGGTTGTTGATAATGATGAAGATGCTTCTGGCAGAGAAGTAGTTGAAGAATTACAAAAAGATTTTCCCTTTAAAATTAATTATGCGATTGAAAGTCAGAGGGGAATATCTAATGCAAGAAATAAGCTGCTTAATGAAGCAATAAACCTCGGAGCTTCTCATATCGCTCTATTTGATGATGATGAAATAGTCGATGAAAATTGGCTTGTTTCGCACATTAATTATTATGAAAAAAATCCCGATGCGGTTATTGTCTCTGGACCAACGTACAATTATTTTGAAAAACAATATCCTAAATATATAATGAAAAATAACATTTTTAAGTCTTCTACTACAAAAAAGACAGGACTCATACGACAAAGTTGTGCAAGCGGGAACGTGTTTTTTCCTACAACCGTCATGACAGAGGGCGGTGTTTACTTTGATTCTAAGCACGTTTTTATGGGTGGAGAAGATGGGGATTTCTTCTCAAGAGCGGCAAATGCAGGATATACAATCGTCTGGAATAATGATGCAGTTAATAGAGAAATTATAAAAGATGACAGAGCGAATATAAAATGGCTTATGGACAGGAGCTATTATAACGGATATTCAGGGGTTTATTTGAAGCTTAGAAAGAAAATCAACCCAATAAAAAAATCCTTTTTAATGTTTAGGCTGACAGTTGTCTTGATGATAAATCTTGTCATATTGCCATTATCAATCATTTTTGGAAAAACATCTTTTTATAATGCTTTGGGTCTGACATATAAAACAAAAGGCAAAATGGACGCCCTTATCAAAAATAAGCCTTTGAATTATTACTTAAATATTAGCGGTGATTAATTTCTGCAAGTTATCATTTTTTCAAGCAAAAGTAGTCTTTTTTCGTCAGTATTGTTATTATAACCATTGATTTCTTTTTTATTTTGAAGCCACATTATTTCAAAGTCTATAGCTTTGTTTATTCCTGAAAAAATTGATTGGTCTTGAATCGATTTTTGAGCGTCAAATATTATTTTTCTTGTCTCAAATCCTGAGAGATGAATGTTTGAGAGGCTTTTAAAGAAAGGTATAGATAGGGATGAAACCCCTCCACCGACGATGAATTCTTTATTATTTTTCTTGGAGGATTCTGCCAGTTTGAGTGCGAAGTCTAACATTTTTTGAGAATTCACCTCTTCTCTTTCTAAATCCAAAGAACCGCTCATATCAACTCTTCCAAAGATGATTCCTTTTAGTGTCTTGGCTTGCTCTATATTCATGATTTCTTCAAAACATTTGAAACCTGTTATGGTTTCTATGTTTATAAAAAGATTAATTTTATCGAGTTCTTCTTCAGAAAATACAGAGTTAACGGCTTTGATAAACTTTTTTAATGCGTATGTTGACTCAATCATAGGTGCAACAATTGCCTTTGCTCCTAATGTTTTAACATCATATAAGTCTTTAAGAGCTTCACAGCCACCTATTTTAATTGTTAGCTCGAGTCCGGCTTGGGTAACTATTTCTTTAAGTTTAATTGCCTCTTGCATGTTGGTGCCTTCGGCTTCAAATTCGGCTTTTACCCCTATTATGTGATGGTTTTCTTTTAAGTCGATTAAAGCATCTACCATCTTTTTTTCTGAAGAATTCATTACCGCCCCTTGTGCACAATGCTACTTATAAAATTATATAATGATTTGTCGTTGTGCTCTATTTTGTAAATCGAACATTTACAAAAACATCATATTAGCTAGTTAGCTAATAGATATTTTTATGCGTTTTCGTCTATAGTATTTTTGAGCAACAGGAGAGGTTAAATGCAGGTATCGTCGGTAGGTTTTGGAAATAGGGTGATCAAAACAGGTAATGATCTTAGGAAAAGTTTTAATGATGTTGTGTCCAATAAGATTTCTCAAAAGGAATTTATTGGAGATATTGTAAATATCAAGATGCCTAAGAAAGAAATACAAGAAACTGTTTCTCAACTTGAAAAAGAAAATCCGAAAAATTTACCTTTTGCAGAGATTGTAAAAGGATTTATCGCAAGATTATCGGATTAGTTTAAGGTTCCTTTCAATTCAGTGGAGGCAGTTTTATTATTGCCTCCACTTGTCTATTAATTATTGTTTTTAATAATTAAACTAAAAATTAACCAGACATTACTTTTATGTTAGATTAGAGTTGTATCTGACTAAATATATAATCCGGAGATATTATGAAAAAAAGAGCATTAATAAGTGTTTATAACAAAGAACATTTGGTGGAATTTGCAACTGAGCTTTCTCAAAAATTCGATTACGAAATAGTTTCAACAGGTGCTACGTACAAACTTCTTAAAGAAAACGGCGTTGCTTGTGCAGAAGTGAAAGAAGTAACCGGTTTTGAGGAAATGCTTAACGGGAAAGTAAAAACACTTCATCCTAAAATACACGCAGGTATTTTGGCAAATATTTCTGATGAAAATGAGGCAAAACAGCTACAAGATGCTCAAATAACTCCTATAGATATGGTAGTTGTCAATTTCTATCCATTTATGCAAGTTGCAAATAAGGATATTGATACGCCGGATTTGATTAAAAACATTGATATTGGCGGTCCTTGTATGATTAGAGCAGCGGCTAAGAACTTTGAACGAGTGGTAGCTGTATCAAGTCCTTGTCAGTATAAAAAAGTTTTAAATGAACTTCAGTCATACAATGGTAGTACTTCCTTAGATTTCAGAAAAGAGCTTGCTCTTGAAGCGTTTAGATTAACGTCGGAATTTGATGTAACTGTTTTAAAGACATTATCCGAGAGGTTTGTTGACGATGAGACTATGGCAAGCGAGTACTTCTCTCTTATTGCGAAGAAACAGTCCGGATTAAGATATGGAGAAAACCCTCATCAGGCCGCAGCTGTGTATTCTTGCAAAAATCTGTTAGATTATGACATCCTAAATGGAAAAGAACTTTCTTATAACAATATTCTTGATATGACTGCTGCAACGAACATTATCAGCGAGTTTTATGACGTCTGTGCTGTAGCTATAGTTAAGCACAATGCTCCTTGCGGTGTGGCTCTTGGTGCAGACATCAATGAAGCATATTTCAAGGCTTTTGATTGTGATCCGATAAGTGCTTTTGGTGGTATAGTTGCTTTTTCTCAAGTTGTAAATGAGTCATTGGCAAAACACCTTAGCTCAGTATTTTTGGAAGTATTAATTGCTCCCGATTATACCCCTAAGGCACTAGAAATATTGCAACAAAAGAAAAACCTAAGAATTATAAAATTAAATACACCTCTAGTTGAGTATAAAAAGTTTTTGGAGAAAGAAATTAGAGTTACACCATTTGGTACTCTGGTTCAAGAGGCAGATGTTGCAGACCTCAATAAAGATACCTTCAGCATTGTAACAAAATCAAAGCCAACAGCAGAGATGATAGAAGATATGATTTTTGCTTGGAAGGTTGTCAAACATTCAAAATCAAATGCAATTGTTGTAGCAAAAGACTTTAAAGCTATTGGTATTTCTCAGGGGCAAACCAGCAGAATAGATGCTGTTGAAATGGCTTTAAATAAAGCTTGTGACGGATCTAAAGATGCGGTTCTTGCTTCAGACGGATTTTTCCCGGCTATAGATAATATTCAAGCCGCAGCACAAGGAAGAATCGCTGCAATTATCCAGCCCGGTGGAAGTATCAAAGACAAAGAAGTAATTGAAGCAGCGAATAAGTACAATATAGTTATGATTACCACTGGAGTGAGGCATTTCAAACACTAGTGTCATATCTCAGAACAGTAAAGATTAAACAACGATGATGGAAAATAAAAGAGCGGTAAAATGGCTTGGGGCATCTCATTTTATATTAGATGCTTATTCTGGCTTTTTAAATCCGATACTACCTTTTATAGCGGCTAAATTGGGTATTACTATGGCAGTGGCTGCTCTTATGGTAAGTGCTTCCAGTCTGACATCATCTATTTCTCAACCCTTGTTCGGTATTATAGCGGATAAGTGGAAAAAAAGATTTTTCGTTTTTTGGGGCTTGATGTTCGCATCAATATTCTCGTCGCTTATTGGAATTGCAAATAACCTATGGACATTAGCATTTTGTATTGTTTTGGGAAGCATGGGGGTTTCTTTTTTCCATCCTCAGGCTACAAGTTTTGTTTCCTTCTTTTCCCCATCTAAAGAAGCCAGCAAAGACATGAGC
>JAEZLC010000153.1 GCA_023435965.1 Cyanobacteria bacterium OH_CDB_58
CTTCATAAGTCACAGAAACCATATCTGCTCTGTCTAAAACCTTTTTGCCAAGATTAGACATAGTAGAGCCGATTCTGTTTGCTCGGTAAAAATACAAAAAGTCTCTTACTATACTTATTTTTTTTGCGCTTAAATATGTTTCAAAGAAAAATGGCAAATCCTCATAAATAAAGCCTTCTTTGAAACGGATATTTAAATTATCTAAAAAATCTTTTTTATATATTTTATTCCAAATTGCAACGTTGATGTTCAAGATAAAATCTGCTGTTTCCTCGGGAGCAAAAGCTCTATCATCTAAATCAGATGGGAAATTATTTAAATTATAATATGGATCATTATAAGAAGATTTTTGGGTGAATTCATTATGAAAATGAGTTGCACATATACTAATGTCTGTTTCATATGTTTTAGCACTTTCATAAAGTTTCTCAAACATGTTAAGCTCGACCCAATCATCAGAATCTACAAAGCCAATGTAATCTCCAGAAGCGGCTTTTAGTCCAACATTTCTTGCTGCCGCCTGACCTTTTTGTTCTGACAAAGTAATAACTTTTATACGTGAGTCGTTCTTGGCATAATCATTCAAAATATTTAACGAATTATCCCTAGAACAATCGTCAACACAAATGATTTCAATTTCTTTAAATGTTTGATTGATCAAAGTATCCAAACAGCTCTTCAGATATACTTCGACATTGTTCACCGGAACTATGACTGATATTTTTGGCTTCGTCATTTGTTTTTCGCTTCTAATTCCGAAAATGGAAACTTGAATTTAAAAGTAAACTTTAATATTTTAATACACAAAACATCATCGCAATACCAAGCATCGACAGGCTGACCTGCCCTCTTTTTAATACACTTCATGTGCTTTTTGTACTTAAATGTGTAATGCTCTGGAGTATAATATAATATTTCAATTATTTTATACATAAATTTCTCTTTTAAAACTCTTAACCGTGCTTCCTTACACGTTTCTCCCTGCAAATATTTCATATAATCAGAACAAGATGAATTTCTTATAATCTCCATATGTTCAAAAGTCCACTTATTTTGTTCTTTTATTCCTGATTCTTCATAAGTATTAGGATTAAAAAAAGGTTCAAAAGTTTTTAACCGCTTATAAAAGTCTTCTTTATATTCTTGTTTCATAAGCCTAAAGCGGTATGAGGCATCATGGAATTTTTTTTCTAAAAACTGATATTTAATTTGATCAAAATATGGCTGTTGAACCATTTCGTCCCAAATGCTTTGGGTTACATCAAAAAGATTTATAAAATTTTTGTCGCCTTTTTGTACTATTGAGTTCGGTCTGTTTATTCTGTAGTAATACAAAAAATCTCTTATCAGGGAAACCCTTTGCATTCTGAAAAAAGCACGGAAGAAAAAGGGCCCGTCCTCAAAGATTAATCCATCCGGGAAAAAGATCTGATGTTCTTCAATAAAACTTCTCTTATATATTTTGTTCCACGCCATAACACATAAATCAAGCATAAAACCAATTGTTTCATGATGATTAAAGGCTCTGTTATCAAACGATTCATCAAAATAGCCAAGGGTAAAATAAGGATCGTCGTACAAAAGCTTTTTCGTCTTATCATCATATTTATGAACAGCACAAATGCTCATCTGAGAATCGTATTTTTTTGCATTTTCATACAACTTTTCAAACATAGTAACATCAACCCAATCATCAGAGTCGACAAATCCCAAGAATTCTCCTTTGGCAATTTTCATGCCTGCGTTTCTGGCAGAAGAAAGCCCGCCATTTTCTTTGTCCAAAATAATTATCCGAGAATCTTTTTTTGAATATTTTTCAAGTATCTTTCTGGATTTATCAGTTGAGCCGTCATTTACACAGATAATTTCAATCTCTTTTAAGGTTTGGTTAATTACAGTATCCAAACACTTTTTAAGATACTTTTCTACATTGTATACGGGAACTATTATTGAAACTTTTACTTCACTCATATTCTGTTTTTACTTTTTTGAATTCTTTTTACCGTCTACCAGCCCTCTAATTATGGAAAAAGGCTTCATTTTCTCTTCGTACTCTTCGATTAGATCAGAGATTTGTCTTTGATGAAGGCAACTATCTTCTTCTTTTTCTTGTTTTAATTTCTCAAGGCTGTCTCTAAGCCCCTCAAGCTCAGACACTAAACTATCAAACTCGTTTTGCTTCTGCACAAGAGTTTTGTTCAGTTCATCATATTTTTTGTCAATATCATTGTAAGAATCAGCAAGTACACTTTTCTCTTCCTCTAGATGCTTAATATAATTTTGACACTCATTTTTGCTAGTTTCCAGTTGGCTTTTTTCATTTTCAACAGAATTAAGCCTGTCTTGGATTTCTTTATTTTTATTTTCTAAACAGCAGATAACCTCTTGCTTTTCGTCCAATAGCTTCTCGTATCTCACTTTTTGCTCATCTAACTTCGTTGATAATTCTGAATTGAAGGAAGAGTATACTTCATTTATTTGTTTTTGCACTTCCAGTTCAAACTTTTGTTTTTGAGAATACAGCTCATTTTCATACCAGCTTTTTTGGCTTTCAAATTTATTAAGCCACTGTTCTTCTTTATTCTTTTCAACGGTCTTTAAATTTTCTTCATAGATAGCTTTTTGCTGAGAGGCAATATCTTCATAAGTTTTACTGAGAGTTTCAACCTGAATCTTAAGTGATTCTTCAAAAAAGCTTTTTAAGTTATCAGTTTTTGTTTGAAGAAGCCGGGCAAAAAATTCCTTTTGCAGATGCAAGTCCGCCCTAGAACCTTGTTCAACTTCCGATATTTTATTCTCTAATTTATTAAAACATTCATTATTGCGGGCATTGCTCTCTTTAGTTAGCTCATAGAGCCTTGACTCAACCTCGTTAATTTTATATATTGCGTCTTTATGTTTGTTATTATTATATTCATACAGTTTTGACTCTGCATCCAAAAAACTTGAAGAAACAGATTTTATTTGTTCTTCTATGAAAGAATAAAGCTTTGACTCTATTTCATAAATAATAGTCAAGGCTTCGTTTTTTCTATCGTCTGAATGTTTATAAAGTTCAGCTTCTTTGGCAAAAAGAGTTTCTAAAACCTCTTCTTTTTTTTCATCTATGTACTTATATAAGTCCGACTCAACAACTAAAAGCTTGTTTGTTATTTCTTCGTCTTTTTCATCACTATGTACATACAATTTGGATTGAACTTCAGAAATAATATCCTGAAGCCTTTTGACGTTTTTTGTCTGAGATTCTAGTATTTGAGCAATATTGTTTTTATTCTCATCAATACCTGTAAGTTTTTCCTTTATTTGGGCAATATAATTTCTATTCTCGTCTATCTCGGACAACCGCTCTTCAAGTTGACCATTGCGTAAATTTTCAAAAGAGTCATTAAATTTTTTGAACTCTTGGTTAATTTTTTCCTGAACAAATTCTTTTATTTTGTCCAGCTCCTGCACAATAGCACTCGCCGGCATATCACTTGCAAAAAATTTCTCATACGCTTTCTTTTTATATTCAACAAGTTTATCTTTCCACGGAGTAATCCTTAAATAATCATAATACTCCTGAAATAACGGATGACTTACCTCGTACGTCCAGGGTTTAAACCTCCCTGCAAAATGCAGAATGCTAAATTCATGATATTTTTCATACAGTCCTTGATACCTTGATGGATCATACTGAAAAAACTGGAAGTTCCATTTTCTTGGCAGTGTTTTAATCCCGTCTTTTAAAACGACATTTAACACATCCTGGTCTTGCCATAGGATTTTTTCTTTATTGTTCTGGGCATAATCAAAAAGTTTTTCTTCAATTTTATCTTTACGCCATTTTTTCAGATTTATAAGCATTACTCCGGCATTACAATATACCGGCAAATCAAGTCTTTCCGCCTCGTTTTCGCTCTCAACATCAGGGACCATAGCAGTATAATACTCGCCAACATCCGTGTTATAGAGCTCTTTTAAACTTCCTAAAACCAAAAGATCACAATCGAGATACAATATTTTATCAAGTTCAGAGAATATTGAACCCATTTTAAAACGAAAATATCCTGAAATGGGAACATGAAAGTGCTTAAAATCAGGGTTATAATCTTTCAAAAGAGGACAATTTTTAAACTCCTCCTTGTTCATTTTTATGTATGTAATTTTAAAATCTTTTATGCTGCTAAGTGATTGTATTTCTTTCTTACTTTTATCAGAAAATCCGCCATCTAAAACAAAAAAATTAAATTTTTCATCTTTCTCAGAATTTTTTAAAATAGAAGCAATAGCAACTCCTATTTGCTCTGTGTAGTTATTATCAGCATTAAAACAAATGTTATACAAACCCATTAGCACAGCCTTTCAGCTTTTGTGTTTGAATGTATTTTACAATAATTGTTTAAAAAGAGCAACAAAAAATAAGCCAAAACTCTTGAGATACAAGGATTTTTTATAATTTTTACTTTCTTTTTTTTTTAGGCTAAAATAAGCAAGTAAAAACAATCTCGCTGAATACAAAATGATAGATATAATAAACAAAGCCAAAAACACCCACAAGCTCGAAAAAAAGGAGTTAATATCCTTGCTTTCTTCTTCAGATTTTGATGAAGAAATATTCGCAGCAGCAGATGAAGTAAGAAAGAAATACGTAGGCGACTGCGTCCATTTAAGGGGTTTGATAGAATTTTCAAACATTTGCAAACAAAATTGTTTATATTGCGGACTCAGAAGAGACAACAAAGAAGTAAACAGATACAGGCTTTCAACAGAAGAAATTATTGACTTCGCCCAAAAAGCACACTCATACGGATACAAGACAGCAGTTATGCAATCAGGAGAAGATGCTTTTTTTACAACAGAAAAACTTATCCCTATAGTCAAAGAGGTTAAGAAGCTCGATCTTGCAATTACCCTAAGTATTGGAGAAAGAAGCCGAGAAGAATACCAACAATTAAAAGAAGCGGGTGCAGACAGATTTTTGATAAGAATAGAGACCACAGACAAAGAACTATACAAAAAAATGCATCCCGATATGGATTATAACAACAGACTAAAGTGTCTTGAGGATCTAAAAGATTTAAGTTATGAGGTAGGAACAGGCTGTCTTGTGGGATTACCAGAACAAACCATAGACTCTCTTGCCAGCGACATTTTATTCTTCCAAGAAATAGAGGCGGACATGATTGGTATCGGCCCATTTATACCTAACCCTCAAACACCTCTTAAGGATACCGAAGGCGGAAGCTTCAACATGGCAAGAAAAGTGATGGCACTGACCAGATTGCTTCTGCCTGATACAAACATTCCCGCAACAACTGCCATGGAAACACTGAACCCAAACGGGAGGATTTTAGCTCTTCAAAGCGGTGCAAACGTTGTTATGCCAAACGTTACAGAAGGCGATTACAGAAAATTTTATGAACTATACCCGGGTAAAATCTGCATAAACGACACCCCTGCAAAATGCATAAACTGCATTAGCGGAAAGATTAAAGGCATCGGCAGAACCATAGGCCAAGATCACGGCTTCAGAAAAAAAAGAAAAAAGTAATAAAAGAAGGAAATTTATGGCACCATTTTTTATAAACAGAATAAGAGCATCAATAACTGACATTATAAGGTCAATGGGTTTGGTGTTCGGAGACATAGGAACCAGCCCTATTTATACGCTTACGGTAATATTTTTAACGACTCAAATAACAGCAGAAAACGTTGTAAGCATCCTTTCATTAATAATATGGACACTTCTGCTTGTTGTAACCGTACAATATACCTGGCTTGCGATGAGCTTAAGTAAAAAAGGTGAAGGCGGCGAAATCGTACTAAACGAGCTCTTAAAAAAGGTTCTTAAACCAGGAAGAGCACTTGTCTTTTTTACATTTCTAACTTATGTCGGGATTTCTCTTTTAATTGGCGACAGCGTAATAACTCCGGCTATCAGTATATTATCTGCGGTGGAAGGTTTAAAACTCATTGAGCCCTTAAGCCACATAACTCAAACATCAATTCTAATAATAACTTTAATAATAACCATTTCTCTTTTTGCAATCCAAAAAAAGGGGACAGAGACTATCTCAAAAATATTCGGACCCATAATGCTTATATGGTTTTTAAGCCTTGGTGTTTTTGGACTTATTTCCATTTCAGGCTGCCCTAGCGTTTTACAAGCATTCAACCCTATGCATGGGATTAACTTTTTAACCCACCATGGCTTCGCAGGCTTTTTTGTACTTTCTGAAGTTATTCTTTGCGCAACAGGTGCAGAGGCATTATATGCTGACATGGGGCATCTTGGAAGAAAACCCATTACTAAAGGCTGGGTAGTTGTCGGAAGTGCGTTGATTTTAAATTATCTTGGACAAGGAGCCTTTTTAATAAATAACCCAGGAGCCAAGAACCTTTTATTCTCGATGGTTATGCACCAAAAACCAATCCTATATATTCCCTTCTTAATTGTAAGTATTCTTGCAACAATCATTGCCTCTCAGGCAATGATCAGCGGGCTTTTCTCCGTTGTTTATCAGGGAATCAACACAAGAATGTTCCCTCTGTTCAAAGTAGATTATACTTCCGAAAAAATCAGCTCTCAAATATATATAGGCAGTGCCAACTGGTTCTTGCTGTTTTTTGTAGTACTAATAATATTCTTATTTAAAGAATCCGCGAACTTAGCAGCAGCATACGGGTTTGCCGTTACCGGAACCATTTCTATAACCGCAATTATGATGAGTACAATATTCTATTTAAGAAAAAAATATATTCACGCTTTTATTTCTCTTGGCCTATTAGCGGTAGATATTTGCTTCTTTGTTGCAACGTGTTCAAAAATCCCTCACGGTGCATACTGGTCAATAATAATAGCTTCGATGCCACTGTTTCTCATTCTTTTATACACAAAAGGACAGCAGGCTTTATATAAATCAATGGTGTTGATGGATAAAGAGACCTTCTTGGAAAAATACAACATGATTTATTCAAACCTTTCAAAAGTCAAAGGAACGGCCCTGTTCTTCTCGAGAGGGGTTGAGCAAGTACCTCCATACATTATCCAGACAATGTTTACAAACAACATAATGTATACCGAGAACATCTTTGTTCAAATAAACAAAACAAGTGAGGCCTACGGGCTTATATATGACCTAACTCCGGTCACAGAAGGATTAACCATTCTAAAAATCAACGCAGGATATATGGAAATATTCCACCTTGAAAATATCCTGAAAAAATTAAACATAAAAGAAAAAGTAATCTTTTACGGCGTTGAAGACATAGAAACAAACAACCCGTTTTGGGGAATTTTTGCTTTCATCAAAAAAATAACCCCGACTTTTGTTAGCTTCTATAACCTGCCTGCCCATAAAATCCATGGGGTTATCACTAAAGTTAAAATAAAATAACCCGAAGCGGGAATAAAAAAATTCTGCCATTTACATAAAATATGTAAATGGCTCATTTTTTAGGAGAAAACTATGTGGGAAAAAGACATAAATATTCATCAAATAAAAGAAATAAGGTTAAAGTCAAATGTGTTCTTCGGAGTTGGCGCAATAACAAAAATTAACGATATTGCAAGCGAATTAAAAGAAAAAAATATTGATAAAATAATAGTTTTAGCAGGAAAAAACTCCTACAAGACCATTGGAGCATGGGATCCCATAGAAAAAGCCCTTATTAAACATAATATAGAATATGTCATCTACGAAGGCGTTTTGCCAAACCCAACGACTCATCAAATCGATGAAGCAACAAAAATGGCAAAGGATTTCGGTGCCCAGGCAGTACTCCCCATTGGAGGAGGTTCAGCAATAGACACGGGGAAAAGTGTTGCAATTCTTCTGAAATATCCAGATAAAAACGCAACCGAACTTTATCAATACGAATTTACTCCAAACAAAGCGGTACCGATAATAGCAGTAAACACGACTCACGGGACAGGAACAGAGGTCAACAGATTTGCCGTTGCAACAATACCGGAAAAAGACTACAAGCCTGTAATTGCCTACGATTGCATTTACCCGACATATTCGATAGACGATCCTCAACTTACCACATTCTTGCCTCTTAACCAGACTATATTTGTTTCTGTAGATGCGGTCAATCACGTTATTGAATCATCTACAACAAAAACCGCATCACCAATGTCTTTGACGCTGGCAAAAGAAACCATAAGACTTGTTGCAAAGTATTTACCAAAAGCAATAAAAGACCAGCAGGATTTAGAAGCCAGATATTACCTTCATTATGCTTCTATGATTGCAGGAACGAGCTTTGACAACGGCTTGCTGCACTATACACACGCACTTGAACATCCTTTAAGTGCTCTAAAACACAAGCTTTCACACGGCCTAGGATTAGCAATGCTTTTACCTGCGGTTGTAAAATATATTTATAAAGAAAAATACAATACTTTGTCTGATATTTTATCTCCAATAATCCCCGGGCTCGAGGCCTCTGCGAACAATGGAGAATATTGTGCAAAAGAGCTTGAAAAATGGCTCATAAGTATAGGCATAAAAGTGAAGCTCAAGGACGAAGGCTTTAGCGAAGAAGATATTCCGCAACTGGTAAATCTTGCCTTCAACACACCCTCTCTCGGAACTTTATTATCTTTTGCACCAATTCATGCCACCAAGGAATTGGTCGAAAATATTTACAGAGAATCATTAACTTTTTATAATTAATTTTTTCAATAAAAATTCAAAAAGATAAGCCTTTTTTATAGCAGGTTTATCTTTTTTGTTTGAAAAAAGTAAATTTTTTACTCTTTTAGTGTGATATTATTC
>JAEZLC010000233.1 GCA_023435965.1 Cyanobacteria bacterium OH_CDB_58
TCTCTCGACATTCTGGCCGTATTTCCGTACACCATCTCATCAATAGCAAGGTCTCCAACTACCAAAACCTTGGGCTGAGAAATTTTCTTCAAATCTTCTTTTAATTCCTGCTTATCCAATAAAAACATTAATACTCCATTATCAATTTGATTAAAATTATTACCTATAATATAATACTATCATAAAATAATTTGTATAATAAAAAACAAAAAGAGCTACGAAAGCAGATTACCAAAGAACACTTCAATTGTTCTTAGAAGTTTTAACAGGGGTGAAAATGAGCGATAACTTATCTGAAAACAGCCAGAAGCAAGAAGAATTGATAGACAAACTCATACAACAGAACAGTGAAAATGCACAACCTGTTGGAGAAGCTGCATCTCAGAATGTTCTGACTGAACAAGAAATAAGTGCTTTAGGTCAAGTCGAAAATATCCAAAACCTCATCGCTCAGGCAGATGAAGAAGATAAACCGCAGCCTAAAACCTCGAAAAAATTCGTAGTTAGCGTCCAAAATGAATTCGTAGAATTTTTTGAGGACCTTTCGGTAGAAAAAAGATCGTCGTTAATAAATGACTATCTGAAAAAAGAAATCGAAAACAAAGGCAAAAACAGATTAAGAAAAAAAGCGGTAAGGATTATCAAACACATCCTAATAATCTTGCTTACAATAGTAATAGGCTTCCCAATTATATTTTTCTTGGTGAACACATCTATTCAAAGTACTCTAAAAAGTTATAACTATATGCAAGTGAACTTTGAAAGACTTTATCAACAAAAAAACATCAATAAATTTTAATTGGAACAAAGAGACTCCAAAGAAAGAATAAATGAATCCCAGAATTAACGACCAGGAAAAGCTGTCCTACATAGGAATATCACTATCTCCTACATCTACAACAGAATCGGCAGCGGCAATATTAGACAAAAACCTAAAAATAATAACGCTTGATAAACTTTTCTCAATGCAAGATGTTCAATACTTTTTGGACAATCTGCCGGGCAAAAGAAACTCCATTGTTCTCGTTTCCATTCCTGAAAACGAAACGCTTATAAGCAGCAAATGGAAATACAACTCAAGGTGCTATCAAGCTGTAAACTTAAATTCTCCGATAAAAAACACGGACAATTGGGCCGACAGGTTTTCAACAAGAGGCTGTGAGTACTTTGAAGAGCTAAAGAACGGCGGAGCAGACATTTTCAGATTTGATATAGACAATATTAAAAAATCTATGGGATATTTCGCCCCGTTCAAACACAGAACTCCTACAGATTGTAAATCAATCCAGAATACATTAAAAATGAAATTTGGAATGAGAGAAATACCATCGAACATGCTTCCTGTATCTCAACTTGAAGCGATATTAGGAGCCTGCCTCGCCAGAACAATAGCAAACGGCAAAGAAAACGAGGATTACAAAAAGCTATATCAGTATTGCAATTTGGATGTTTTAGGCTTTTGCTAAAATCACTTTATTAACAAAAGTTTTTTCATGTATAATTAAATACATGGTTTAAATTTATTGAGGTATTTAAGGTGGTTAAACAAAAATTAATGTCAGGAATGCGACCAACAGGCAAGCTTCATCTGGGGCACTATGAAGGCGTTTTAACAAACTGGATAAAGCTTCAGGATGAATATGACTGCTACTTCTGTGTTGCTGACTGGCATGCACTGACTACAAAATACGACAAGACCGAAACCTTAAAACAAGACCGAATCGACGTTGTATTAGACTGGCTTGCTTGCGGCATAGATCCAAGCAAATCTACGATATATTTTCAGTCGCAAATACTTCAAACTGCTGAATTACATGTCCTTTTAAGCATGATTACTCCTCAAAACTGGGTGGAGAGAGATCCGACGCTTAAAGATATGGCAAAAATAATCAGAGGCAAAGACTCTCAAAACAAGAATGACAATATGCCTCAAATTAACTATGGCCTCTTAGGATACCCTGTTCTACAAACAGCAGACATCCTCACATTCAACGCATCTTTAGTCCCGGTAGGAACAGATCAGCTTGCTCACCTTGAAATCTCCAGAGACATAGCAAGAAGATTCAATCATATATACAAAACTGACTTTTTCAACGAACCCGCACCAAAACTTACCCAAATCCCTCTTTTAAAAGGTGTTGACGGGCAAAAAATGGGCAAATCATTTAACAATGACATAAAAATCTCAGATGATGAAGAAACAACAGCTGCAAAAGTGATGAAGGCAATAACAGACAGAAGCAGGGCAAGAAAAGACGATCCGGGACATCCTGACAAGTGTGAAGTTGCATTCGAATACTATAAAATTTTCGCAGATACTCCAACAACGCAAACTGTTGAGACAGAATGCAAAGCAGGGGCTAGAGGTTGTGCAGACTGCAAAAGACAGCTTGCAAAAATCATAAATGAAAAATTCGCACCTATTAGAGAAAAAAGAGAAGAATACAAAAAAGATATAGACATGGTTTATGACATCCTCAATGAAGGACATAAAAAAGCTAAAGAAGAAGCTGAAACTGTCCTAAAACAGGTAAGAGATATAATAAACATTTCCATGTAGAGAATACGATAATTGTTAAGCAAATTGACAAGTTATGTTAAGAAAATTATTATTAATGTAATGTGAAAACAATCATCAATACTGGGATTAAGAAATGAATCAAAATATAGTGTGTGTTTGAGCTAAAAATCATGCTGTTTTTTAGCAAATTTTATTCAAAAAATGATTTTAATATATAGAGGACTTATATCAAAGGGACATAAATGTCGCTGACTCCAATCGGACAAAATAATCAATATTCAGCCACATTTCGTTCGTCAAAAAATAATGTTTCGAATCTAAAGACCAATACAGTAGCAAATGCGTACCATTTAGACAAGGATATTTATGACGACGGAAAAATTAGTGCTAAAAAAAGTTTGAAACACTTTTTTAACGGCATAATTTCTCCTATAAAAATGCTTGTAAGCAGTCCTAAAAATATGATTATCGGAGCTGGTGCGATTGTGTCTTCAGCACTACTTTGTGCTGCGTTTCCCCCATTACTTCCAGTAATGGTTGCAACAGGCGTCGCAACCGGATCAATACAGCTTTTAAGCGGAGGGTATAAAGCCTTGACCGCAAAAACAGATAAAGAAGCGGAACAGGCATGGGAAAGTATCGGAAGCGGAACATTCTCAGTAGGAACATCAGCATTGGGTGCGAAAACATCTTTAAAGGCGGCCGGAATAGATAAAGTTGATGATTTAAGCTTTATTAATGCCACAATCAAATGCTTTAAAGAGATACCTGCAAGCATTTCTAAGTCAGTCAAGATGGCTAAAAACGGAACTTTTCTTACCAGTCTGAGAAATACCGTACTAAAACCAATAAACTATGCGGATGTTGATGATTTGGCAAAATTAAAAGAAGCCGGATACGATGCTGACAAATTGGCTGAAATAAAAAAATACAGCGAGATTTTACACAACGAAGGAATGAACTCAGTTTACCCTGACGCTAACTCCGGTAAAATGAGTTCTATCCAAGAAGTCATTGATATACTTCCGGAAGGACTAAAAGATAAGGTAAAAGTAAGAGTAAAAAGCCCTTCATCAATAAAAGATAAGCTAATAAACAAATTAACAAGCGATAAAAAGGCAATAAAAATAGATAACATAGATGACGCTCGCAATCAAATCGGCGATTTGATAGGAACATGTATTGCCCTTGATAATCCTGACGAAGCACAAATGGCGATTCTTATAGACCACTTTGGTGACGCACTTAGAGAAGGTAAAATCAACTTCCTTGAAATAGACAACTATAGAGGATCAGGAATTACCCCATATTTTTCATCCGATAATATAGACGCTCTAAGGGAAGCTGCAAGATCAAACAATGCAGATATCAACCCGTTCGAAGGTTTCGGTATCTGGGATTCTTCTGATAAAATAAAGCCGTCCGGATACACTACGGCACAGATAAACATAAAATATAAAGATGGTTCCCTCGGAGAATTTCAAGTCCGAGGCAAAGGCGTTCAGAAACTTGCCAATGTGGAGCACATCCCGTATGATTTGAGACAAAGTAAAGATCTCTCAGCCGGAAACTTTTTATTAAGAAAACTATACAAACCACTTGAAAATTACGTCAAGTTGCTATCTAATGATGGATATAGTGAATACAATAGCTACCTTAACGCCTTATACAGATACTATAGAAAAATAGAGGTAGGCACTCCCAATTTACAGAAACCAAAGATTACAGATTTTATAAAATCTAGCCCTTCTGAAGTCATAAGCAAGGATGCTAAATTATCCCCGACAGAAATGAAGAAGGCATACGACACTATCCTTAAAATGCTAGACATCGACAACATTGAAACCCTGCACCAAGACGCAGGATGGCTAAAAACAATACCAAGATCCACAAGAAAGAAAGTTATTGTTCAAAACTTAACTACTTACTTGGCGGCAGAACCATATATTACAAAAGAAAACATTAATAACTAACAATGGAGAAGGAAAATGATACCCCCAGTAAATCCTAATTATGTAATAAAGAAACTCAACGGAGTATCCTCTTTTAAGCAAAAAGCACCGTCTATTGATGAGACAATAAAACAAACTGTAGACAAATTATTTAAAAGAGCAGAATACGAAGTTCCTGAATACGGAAGGCTGTTCAAGCCCGTAGAAGAAGAATTTCAAAACCCAGATTTAACGAGCATCGCTAATAAAATAAAATTTTCAATTAAACCATCGACAAACCATCAAAATCAAACAGATAGAATTTTAAAGATGGACATATTCTCACTAAAAGGAAACAGCATCAGCCCTATTTTTGAATGTGCTGAAAAAGACAAACCCTTCGGTAAAAAACAGCTTTTAGAATACATTCAAAGCGAAAAATTCTTAAACAGGATTAAAGAAGAAATTCTAAATGCTGACAAAGCTCTATTAAAAAGACAACTTGGCGATTAATCAAAAGAAAAATCCGGCAGTTAAAAAAATCAAATTTTGTATTATAATTACAAAATAATTTACGCTGGAGATTTTTATGTTTTTTAAAGAAAACTTCAAAATCAAAAATATAATTTTCACACTTCTAATTGTATTCTTGATATGGTTCATTGCTCAAATAAAAGAAATTGCATTGCTTTTCTTTGGTTCATACGTAATAGCCTGTTCTTTAAATCCATTAGTAGACAGACTCTCAAGGCATATGAACAGAGGTCTGGCATCCACACTCGTTCTTGTAGGAATATTATTATTGATAATCTTATTTTTAATACCTATCTGCACGATATCCTACACGGAAATTCAGGCATTAATTAATGACTTGCCTTCGAAATTTAACCAGTTAATCGATTACTTGAGCAAAACTACAATAATGGGGCAAACAGCAATTGACTTGATAAATATAGAATCAGTACTAAGCAACACTTCACAAATTGCCACAGACATTGTAAACAAATCCATAAATATAACAGTAGCATTAATGGAAGCAATAACTGTAGCCCTTTCAGTGGGCATGATAGTTTTTTACCTTATCTACGAGAAATCTTCAATAAAACATAGTGCTCTAAGACTTTTTCCGCCAAGAATAAGAAGAAAAGCACACAATGTTATGACTACTATAGAGGAAAAAGTCGGGGGGTACGTAGTTGCACAAGGGCTTTCAATGTCAACAGTAGCAATATTCACGGCAATTGGACTTGGTCTTTTGAAGATTGAATATTCTGTCTTATTAGGACTTATCGCAGGTTTGTTAGATATTATACCTATTGTAGGTCCTACAGTAGCATTAACTTTCGGAATCCTTGCCGCTTTAGCCAAAGGTCCTATATGGATTTTACCAACCATTGGGATATACTTGATAGCGCAGTGGATTTCAAATAACTTCGTAAGGCCTCTTGTTTTTGGAAAGTTTCTAGACCTACATCCGTTGTGGGTAATCTTCTCATTTTTAGTGGCCGCAAAGTTCATAGGAGTCTGGGGAGTTATCTTAGCTCCCGCGATAGCTGCTCTTATAGCAACTTTATTTGATGAGTTTTATATAAAAATTATAAATAGAAGCAGGGATGAAATATAAGATGAGTGAAATATTCCTTTACCAACGCAATCACTCACATAACACAAAACTTAATGTATGGATGGCTTTTCCTGGAATTTACTCATTTGGAATGGCTTCAATAGGTTATCTTTCAATATTCAGATTTATAGATGAAATGGAAGATATTTTTGTAGAAAGAGTTTTTACAGATTCTAAAAACACATCCGTTATGGCAAAAGATGTTGATGTAATTGGTTTTTCATTTTCGTTCGAGCTAGATTTTCTTTCAATCCTAAAAATGATGAAACAATATCACATACCGTTTCTAGCAAAAGACAGAGACGAATCCCACCCACTGATTTTCGGAGGCGGACCAGTTCTTACATCAAATCCGGAACCGTTTGCACCGTTGTTTGACTTCATAATGATAGGCGATGCCGAGAATCACGGAAAAACCGTAATACAACTTATTAAAGAGAATAAACATCTTCCAAAGAAAGATGTTCTCGAATTATTGTCAAAAATTGAAGGAATATACGTTCCTTCCCTTACAAACTTTGATAAGGAACAAAACGCAGTAACCAGTCTAAACGGAGAAGAATTTAAAGTGAACAAAACCACCGCAGATCTCTCTGAATGCGTTTACACACCAATACTGAGCGAAAAAAGTTACTTTTCGAACACATTTATAGTAGAAGTTGCAAGAGGTTGCCCCAAAATGTGCGGGTTTTGCATAGCTTCATATTTAAATTTACCCGTGAGATTTTGCAGCTATGAAAAAATAATAGAAATCATTGAACTGGGACTCCAACACACAGATAAAATAGCTCTTCTGGGAGCAATGATTGCAGCACATCCTGATTTCGAAAAAATTTGTGACTACATAATCAAAAAAATAGACAGCGGAAAAAAAATCGAATTAACAGTCTCTTCACTAAGAGCAGACCACGTTTCTGAAAAAGCTCTAGAAATGCTTGTAAAATCAGGGCAAAGAACTGCGACAATAGCAATTGAAGCCGGAAGTGAAAGACTCAGAAAAGTCATAAACAAAAACCTCAGTGAAGAACAAATCTTCTCTATGGTTAAAAAGTCAAAGGAAAATGGCCTGCACGGGCTTAAAATATATGCGATGATAGGTCTTCCTACAGAAACATATGATGACCTAAATGAGCTTATAGATTTAATCTCCAGACTAAAAAAAGAACACAAGGGATTCGATTTCACTCTTAGCTTCGCTACATTCGTACCAAAAGCACAAACTCCATTTCAATATTGCGAAAGAGAATCAACAAAATCATTAGAAAAAAAATACGAATACTTAAAAAAAGAATTTCATAAACTCGGTGTAAAAATCAGATGCTCAAGCGTTAAATGGGACTATTATCAAGCACTTTTCTCCAGAGGAGATAGAAGATTATGCGATTATCTTATCGAAGTTTTTGAATCTGGAGCCAATATTGGTTGTTTCAAGAACACTTATAAAAAGTTTGAGAAAAACGGATTGCTTCCAAACTCTGACCACTATGCGATTAGAGGAATACCTCCAGAAGCCAGAACGCCTTGG
The DNA here is from genome assembly GCA_023435965.1 of Cyanobacteria bacterium OH_CDB_58. Classification (GTDB taxonomy): domain Bacteria; phylum Cyanobacteriota; class Vampirovibrionia; order Gastranaerophilales; family Gastranaerophilaceae; genus JAEZOG01. Next base: position 7,602 of record JAEZLC010000233.1, read on the forward strand.
GATTTCATCAAAATATTAAAAAATCCGGAGTTTTTAAACGAAGAATATTACAGATTGTTAAGACAATAACAAAAATATTAAACTGGAGGGTTGACTTTCTTTTTTAATATGTCATAATAATAACATAAGATTTAAGTGTAATCAAAACACCAAATAACACAAAGCGAAACATTACAACCCCGAACACATATAAACTCCTAAATAATAAACACAAAGAAGAGACCATTAGGATGCAGAAATAGACCACTCGACAGAGTGGCTTTTTTTTACCCCGAAACATGTCAAACAAAACAGCTTTTAAGTGTGAGCATTACAATATTTATTATTGCTTTGCTTATCTTCGGGTTTATTTTATACTTGATAGGTAGAAAAGAAAAAGGAACACAAAAGTGAAAAATACTGTTGTTGTTGGAGCACAGTGGGGTGATGAAGGAAAAGCAAAAATTACAGACTTGCTCGCTGAAAATGCTGACTTAATAATAAGATATCAAGGCGGCTGTAATGCCGGACATACAGTTGTTGTAAACAACGAAACATATAAATTCCACCTGATACCATCCGGAATACTTTATGGGAACAAATTCTGCTTCATTGGAGCTGGAACAGTTATACATCCTGAATCCTTCAAAAAAGAAATCGATTCATTGAAAGAAAAAAATATCAATCTTTCCAACCTAAAAGTAAGCCCCTTAGCAACAGTTACAATGCCTTATCATATTGATATTGACGGCATAAGCGAAAAAACCTCTGGGGAAAATAAAATCGGAACAACAAAAAAAGGTATAGGTCCTACATATTCTGATAAAATCGGAAGATACGGAATAAAAATCCAAGATCTATATGACAGGGAACTGTTAGAAAAAAGACTGGATGCAATCCTGCCACTTAAAAACGAAACTCTCTCTAAAGTTTTTGAATCCAAGACTTACACCAAAGAAGAAATACTTGCACATTGCAAACAATACGCAGAGATATTCAAACCATTTGTTTGCAATGACTGGATAAGCCAATTATCTTCAGCATTAAAAGAAAATAAAAGAATATTATTCGAAGGTGCACAAGGAGTCATGTTAGATATAGATTACGGCACCTACCCTTACGTAACAAGCTCTAACCCTATCGGAGGCGGAGCAGCGACAGGAAGCGGAATAGGTCCTACTTATATCCATAATGTTCTTGGCGTATCAAAAGCGTACATAACAAGAGTAGGAGAGGGGCCTTTCATAACAGAACTGACTGATGAAATTGGTGAAAAAATACAAACAGCTGGACATGAATTCGGCACAACTACAGGCAGAGCAAGAAGATGCGGATGGTTTGATGCTGTATTGTCTAAATATGCGGTACTTGTAAGCGGACTTACAACTATGGCAATCACAAAACTAGATGTATTCAATGATTTTGACGAATTAAAAGTTTGTGTTGCATATAAAGATACAAGAAGTGGAAAAATGTACACAGACTACCCTACAAACATAAATATTCATAGCTATCTTGAGCCGGTATATGAAACGTTTAAAGGCTGGAATTGCGATATTTCAAGCGCAAAAACCAAAGAAGAATTGCCCGAAAACGCAAAAATATACTTAAACAGACTAGAAGAGCTAATCGGTATTCCAATTACCATTATAAGTATTGGTCCGGGAAGAGATCAAACTATAATTTTGGACAATCCTTTTAAAAACTAAAAATAAAAACAAAAGAGCCTTATTTCAAAGAAAATGAGGCTCTTTTACAATTAATTCACATTTTTCTTAAGTTTTTTAAAAAAGTAATTGACGAACAATTATGTTCTTGGTAACTTAATAATATAGACAAACAATGTGGTGTGCGTCCATAGCTCAGCTGGTAGAGCACTCCCCTTTTAAGGGATAGGTCCTGCGTTCGAATCGCAGTGGACGCACCATTTTAAAAAAGAGGCATTAAGCCTCTTTTTTTATGCATAAACACAGCACGTGCAGGTATATTGGTATGTTTGAGTAATTAACCTCAATTATATGTAAAGAAATTCGCAAAAAATATTGCATTAAATGGAAAATTATGGGAACATAATTTCAAATGAGGAAATAGGGTGTAATTCCCTAACTGGGCCGCAACCGTATAGTCGGAAAACTCCAAATTTTACTTTGATGTGCGGAAACACCAATTAAAGTGAGCAAAAGAGTTTTTGATTATCCTTGTTATGGCCCGAGCTGAACAAGGATTTTTTAATGGCACAGCAAGTAGCAGGAATGAATACGAGAATTGGAACTTGTCCCCACGGCATGCCGATGGGTGCTTGTCCTATCTGTAATGGTTCAGGCGGAGGTGGTGCTTCAAAGACAACGGAAAGACAAAAAGCCCCGGGAGAAATGAGCTGGTCACAATGCTTTGCCGCAGGTCAATTAATGAAACAGGCCGAGGCGAGAACAGAAGCAAGAATGAATTCTCCTCTAAATAATGTCCAACTGGCACAGCAGCTGAAACAAAATATTGCAAATTACATCAATAATACCCAACAGATTATTTCGGCATTAAAAAACTCCATGCCAGCACCCGTTGCGAAAGTAATTGAAGTACTGAACCAAATAGTTCTTACTCCATTGTTAAACATACTTTCAAAAATCCCAAAACTCATACAAAACATACAAAACTTTACTGAAAACATAAGAAATACTCTTCAGCAGGTAAGTGAAAAATTAACTGCATTTTTTGGAGAAGTTAAAAACTTTGTAAACAAAAAAGTATCTGACTTCGTAAAAAAAGCAACAAAAAAACTTTTTGGTTTTTTCAACGTATTAGGAATGGACGAAGAAGAAGAAATCGAAACAAAAGATTTTCTTGAAGTGTTTTCAAGCAAAAAAGATTAATAACAAAAAGAAAAAGATATGAACAGCATCCCAGCATTTAAAGCTCAAGAAATACCCCACAAACAGAAGAATATAAATAAAGACAAAAACAAGTCTCAAAATAAGCGCCAAGAGATGCCGCCTACACTTCAAGGTGTTTTGTTGACGAAATCAAGGGAAGAAAATAATTTCAACCCGAACTCCAGTCTTATAATCCCGTCTCCGGTTGCGGTAGATTCATCTCTTGGAATAGACAGAGAACCTGTTAAATCATTTGACATAAAAAAGGCAATGACTCCTTTGATAGCGGGTACTGTTGCGTTATTCGGGGCAACAGCAGGGCTCAGCCTTTTACTAAGATCAAGTGCAAAAACGCTTTTAAAATCAACACCGATTGAGCAACTTCCCGATTTAGCACTAAACATGAACATAAGGCAAGAGCCTCAATTTGCGACGTATATGATGCTTAGAAACCCTAATATAAAAACAATAATGGCATCTATAGGTGTCTTTGCGATGAGTGGAATCACTCTGATATCAAAAAACTTTGTTGACGGAGTAAAAGAAATTTGGATTAAAAAACAAGAGTCAGACATTGAAAGAGACCTTAAAGAGAACCTTATCGAAACAGAAACCAAGGTTTTTTCAGGAAAACTTCAAATAGAGAGAAACATTCTGGGGAAAACAGCACAATATTTTGACAAAGTATTCAACAAGCCAGCTGAAGAACACCAGGGAATACACAAAATCTCAAATACCTTTAAAAGTATAAGTAATTTTTGCGGAACTAACAAAAACGAGAACCCTCAAACCGAAAAATCAAAAAGAAACATAATGTACGGTGCTATTCTTGCAGGAACAGCAATTAGTGGATTTTTACTGGGGAAATTCACATTTAAAAATCTTAGAGAAACAACAGAAATCGCAAATAAATACACTAATGACATAACTGAAAACGCCATAGATTACATCAAAAAAGTTGCGGACGAAGCCAACCC
>JAEZLC010000244.1 GCA_023435965.1 Cyanobacteria bacterium OH_CDB_58
TTCTCATATATACGCCCGTATACCGAGCAACATTGAAACATTATTCCTAAAAACTTTTTCTTTTGTTCTAGTTCCATAATACTGCCTCCATATTGCAATTATAATTTATTCTATCCAATAATGCCAGAATTAATAGAACTCAGGTTTATTTAACACTATACTTAAAATTAATGTATAATATTTTTATACAAAATCAAGGAGGTTTTATGGCAAGGATTTTAGTTTCAATGCCCGATGATTTTTTAAATAAAATTGACAAAATAGCCGGCTCTGAGCAAAGAACGAGAAGCGAACTTGTAAGAGAAGCTTTGAGAAATTACATAAAAAGAAGAAATATGCCAAATGCCCAGAAAGTAAACGCCGAAGCGAAAATGTTAGAGGAGATACTTGAATAATGGAAATTTTAGCAATAATACCTGCAAGAGGAGGTTCAAAAGGAATCCCCGGAAAAAACATTAAAGAACTAGCAGGAAAACCCTTGATTGCTTATTCTATAGAAGAAGCATTAAAATCAAAATACATAACAAGGACCGTTCTGTCTACAGAAGACTCTAAAATAAAAGAAGTTGCAATAAAATACGGTGCAGAAGTTATCAACAGGCCATCAGCGCTTGCTCAAGACGAAACAATGACAGCTCCTGTACTCCTTCAGGTCGTAGAGGAACTTGAAAAACAAAACTATTCTCCAGATCTGGTAATTCTTTTGCAGCCTACAACTCCTTTAAGAACAGCAAAACAAATAGATGAAGCATTTGAATTATATTTCCAAGGCGAATGCGACTCTGTTTTCGCTGCACAATATGCATGCAAAACACACGCTGCTTGGAGAGAGCTTCATAACGGATGCGTAGAGGCACTTTACGATTACCGAACAAGGCCAAGAAGACAGGATGAAGACAGACATTACAACTTACTTTTCGAGACAGGATCAATATATATAATAGAAACTCCTGTTATGAAAAAAGTAAAAGATTTTATTGGCGAAAATCCCAAAATTTACCAAGTATCCAATAGCGTAGATATAGATACTGTTTCGGACTTTAATAAAGCTGAAAAGCTTATTATAGAAAGAAATTCCTAAAAAGCAATCAAAAAGTTTACAAAAAATTTCAAGCTATAACTGACAAAAGGCTGGAAAGAGCCTTGGGGGTTGAAATTTTAAATTTTTGTAATATCATTGTAAAAGTAATCACGAAGATATTAAAAATTTTAACCCATTTCTCAATTTACAAAAAAAAGGATTTACATGATTAGAAGGTTACTCACACTAACACTTATAATTGGTCTAACCCTTATCACATCTCCCCAACAACAAGCAAAAGCAGAATCAACAGTTACAATTAAACAAGCAATTGTAAAACATTCTATTGAGTTAGGCATCGACCCTGCATTAGGGTTAAGTATCGCAAAACAAGAATCAGGCTTTAGCCACAACAAAAAAAGTTCATATGGTGCAGTTGGCGTATTTCAATTAATGCCACAGACTGCAAGAAGAATGGGATACAACCCATATCACCTGAATGAAAACATCAAAGGCGGGCTTATGTACTACAAAATGATGTACAAAATGTTCGGCTCGGTTGAATTGGCACTTGCAGCATACAATGCCGGTCCAGGAAATGTAAAAAAATATAAAGGAATGCCTCCTTTTTCTGAAACGAAAAGATTCGTATCCAACATAATGAACGAATACAACTATCAAAAAAGTTATCCTGATGCTTCTATTCGTCAATACAAAAAACCAACGACTGCTCCAAAACAACCAATTCAGAAACAAGATCCAATGAGACAATCAATGGATCACGAGATTTACCTTAACAATTTCATGCTAACTCAAGCAATATAATTATTGGTTAGGCATCTAAATTGGTTTATTTTTCTTAACAATTCACGTAAAGTGGATATGTTTCAAATAAAATAAAGACATACAAAATTAGAGAAAACTATGTTTCACGAGATTAAAACACATGAGGTAACAGTCGACGTTGTTATCTTTACAATTAAGAAAAACAAACTGAATGTTCTATTGGTAAAACGTGCACACGAGCCATTCAAAGCAAGATGGGCAATTCCTGGTGGATTTATTCGTTTGTCAGAAAATCTCGATGAAGCGGCATTAAGAATTCTTAAAGAAAAAACTAACGTTCAAAACATTTATTTAGAGCAACTATACACATTCGGTGATCCGCTTCGTTACCCTAACGCAAGGGTCATAACCTGTGCCTATTTTGCTCTTATAAGATCTGATGATATCGAGCTTTCATTTGAAGATTCATCAGAAATCACAGAAGTTCAATGGCACGGGGTATATCAATTACCTCCTCTGGCATTCGATCACAAAGAAATCGTTGAATATTCATTAAAAAGAATGAGAGAAAGACTTGAGTTTTGCCCGATTGCATTCCAGTTATTGCCTGAAAAATTCACGTTAACAGAATTACAAAAGTCATACGAACTTATATGGGACAAAAAATTGGATAAAAGAAACTTCAGAAAGAAAGTTTTGACTGGTTCTATATTAAAAGAACTTGATGAATATACAAAATCAGGCTCAAAAAGACCCGCAAGGTTATATTCATTCGACACTATAACATTAAACTCAAAAAGAGGACATTTCTTCTCTTAATGAGTACAAAATAAAAACAAAAAATGCCGCATAAAAAGATGCGGTATTTTTTCGTATTAAACATCAATAATAAGTGTACTTTTGGTTTTTGTAAATCTTTTTAAAATTTTATTTATTTTCTTAAAAAATATGAGATTTTACTTGTCGATTGTGGTACATTTGTATTTAACCGAAAGGTTGAAGTTTTTAATTTTAAAAAACAGTTTTGAGTCAAGGAGATTTTAGGTATGCCAGAATACTTAAGCAAGGAAGAAATTCGTCAATGGAGAAGTTCGTTAGAACGCATAACTCTAGAAGACTTTGCTGCTAGACTAGGGAAAACAATTCCGGGAGAAAGACAAACCAATGATATGGTAGACAAAGTTATGTCTAAGTC
>JAEZLC010000032.1 GCA_023435965.1 Cyanobacteria bacterium OH_CDB_58
TGAAACTACAATAACAGAGTTCGTGCGTGTATTAGGTCCTGTTAACGAGTAATGAGGTTTTAAGAAATTGCCGGTTTTTGAGTATATAGCTTTAAAAAATAACAACGAAGTCATTAAGGGAAAAATTGATGCCGATGACGTTCGTCATGCTCGTCAGCAGCTAAGAGAGATGGGGTATATTCCTACAAAAGTTTTAGATACCTCAAAAAAACAAGAAATGAAGAGCATGGAGTCGGTAGCCAAGCTTCAAAACCTTTCTTTGAAAGAAAAATTGGACTTTACTACTACCTTTCAGACATTGCATAGAGCAGGTCTTCCTGTAATAGAAAGTTTGATTTTTATGGAAAATGATGCCGCCAGCCGAAGAGTTAGGTTGTTGGCAAGAGAAATCCGTAAACAAATCATTTCAGGATACACATTCTCTGATACATTAGCTAGATACCCTGATATATTTGGACATGTGTATATTGGTCTTGCCAAAGCAGGTGAAGATTCTGGTGAAATGGAACGTACTTTCGACAGGATTATTGAACTTCTCAAAAAAGAAAGTGATATCAAAAACAAGGTTGTATCAGCTTTGGCTTATCCTTCGTTTGTAATTTGTTTAGCATTTGCTGTAGTACTTATAATGTTGATGTTCGTATTTCCTGCTTTTAAAGATATGTTTGATAATTTAGGAAAAGAACTTCCTATTTTTACTAAAATCTGTATGAGTGCCGGTGAGTATTTGAAGACACGTTGGTTTGTAATTCCTATAGGTCTTGGCTCTCTTATTTGGGGAACTATATATTTGCTGAATTGGGGACCGTCTAGAAAAGAGATAGACAAGATAGTACTGACTATCCCCTTGCTATCTGACTTGATAAAATATGCAAGCTTTTCAAACTTTTTATCAGTGCTCCAGGTGGCTTATGAAGCAGGTATACCTATTGTTGATTGTTTGTACCTGTCCAATCTTACTTTTACCAACAGTGCAATGCATAAAGCGGTTAATACGTCTATAAAGAAGGTTCAAGAAGGTGCACACTTGTCAGCTGCACTTAGAAACGCGAAAATATTCCCTAAAATGATATTATTTATGGTTGCTACAGGGGAACAATCCGGTAGGCTAGGAGAATTGATGAAACAGTCTGTTTTGTTTATAGATCAAGAGCTTGAAAGGACTGTTGATATGTTGACCAAGATGATAGAGCCGCTATTGCTTATTTTTATCGGATCTATTGTTTGTTTCTTGGCACTTTCCCTATATTTGCCGTTATTCCAGTCTTATCAAATGTCTTAAGAAAGAGGTCTTAAATGAGTTTAGATGATCATACATTGTTAGAAGAAAATTTTATAACCGGAATCTGGTCAGAAAAAGTTTTGGTTGTCACAAAGGATTATGAAGTAAAAGGCAAAGTATTTATGCCTAAAACCGGAAGAAAAAACAGGCTTTTGTCGGATATTTTAAATGGCGGTAAACGATTTGTTGCCATAAAGGACTGCGAGATCAAGCACAGAGAGTTCCCTAATAGAAAAACGGAGCACCACGATTTTATCCAGTTAAATCTTAATTCTATTATATTGTTGAGGCCAGTCGGCGAATAGAAAAAATTAAAAAAAGCTTGATTTTGAATATTGTCTATGATATCTATAATATACAGAGATAAACGAGGGCTATTAGCTCAGGTGGCTAGAGCGCACGCCTGATAAGCGTGAGGTCCCTGGTTCGAGTCCAGGATGGCCCAAATAAAGAAGAGAGTTCGATTAGAACCCTCTTTTTTATTGAAAATTTTCTCACAAACAGAGATCATTAATTCTATAAAGTTTGCATTTTACATAGCTCACTGCATAAGTTATAATAATTATTTATTCTCGTATAATTTAGTAAAATGACATTAACAAACACAGTGCTGTAAATGTCACAATAGAGTGAGAGGATTAGTGATGAAGCATTTTGTAGAAATTAGAGACATTAAAGACGAAGAAGTATATTATGTCAGAAAATTCGGGCATTATAATGAAACTGCTCCGCTTGCTTTTAGTGAACTCTGTCTTTTTGTTAAAAACCATAATATGGCACTGCCTGACGTTAATTCTAATATAAAATTAATCGGCATAGCACATGATAATCCCTGCATTAAAGAAGATAAAAAATGCAGGTTTGACTTTTGCATCACTGTGACAAAAGTTGTTCCGCTTGAGGGAGATGTGAATTTGCAAACAATTAGAGGCGGGAAATATGCAGTATTTATACATAAAGGACCTTATCAAAACCTAGCCCCGCTTTTCCATGCAATTTGTGAGGACTGGTTGCCTAATAGCAACTATAAAAAAAGAGATTTACCAATGTTTCAGGTTTATTTGAATGACTGGCAAAAAGTAAAGCCCGAAGATTTGTTAGCAGAAATTTATTTACCAATCGAATAGGAAAATTTTAAACTTTTTGATTTTTAACTTGCAGTTCTTTTTGCTTCTCTTCTTTTTTTAGTTTTTTATTTACAAGTTCTAGTTCTTTTTTTTCTTGTTTAGATTTTTTTAGTTGCATTAAACTGTAGAAGTCGGGAGTCATTGCCAGTTCAAAATGGAATCTGCCAATTCTTTGTCTTGTTTCGTGGTTGTTTCGTATAAAGGGGAATCCCCAGTACAATCTTGCAGTAAAGTCTCCGGGAAGTGATATTCTTAACCCTAATCCGCCACTTACCAGAAAGTCGTTTGCAGTTATGCCTTCTTGACCAGGACCGCTACCTTTGAATGGAAATACACCTGCATTATCTACAAAACAAACACCTTTCACCCACCTTCCAAAGAACGGGACTTTGGTTTTTTTATTGTCTTTATTTACTGTTATCGAGCTTGGAGCTAGAGGAAACAGTAGTTCAGCACTGGTGAAATAACCTGATTTTCCGATTAAAAGGCCCTCTGAATACCCCCTAACAGTTGATATACCGCCTGATTGAAATTGATCCATGTATGGAATAACATCTTGAGGTACATATTGATAATTTATCCTGTACTGCCCGACTATTCCGTGTCCAAAGTCGTGCAGCGTTACGAAATTTCCTTCATATTTAAAGTATTTTGATTCTCGTTTAATAATTGGGAAAGCGTGGTACACTGATTGACTTGCGTATAAGATGCTCTTTTGCATGTCGTATTTTGCATTTAGTCCGACCTGAGCACTAGTGATTTTGTCTGTGTCTAAATCATACCCGTCAAAAGATGTTGTAGCTTGCTTGTAGTTGCCTGATACAATCCCGTTTAATTCAAAATTAGGCTTTCTTATGAGTGGGTGTAGATAATAAAGAGAGTAATTATATGATCTACTTTTGATGTTGAACATCTCGTAACTGCCTGAGGTAATCGCAGTGTTACTTGAGGAATAAGAAAAACCGACTCTGCCGTCATATTTATTAACAGGGATATTGTAATCGGCAAAAGGGGTAATAGAGCTTCTGCTTTGGTATGCTCCGAGGGTAAGTCTGTCTCTTAGCCCAAAGAGACTGTCATTTTGAAGCATCAAGCCGCCTCTTAGTATGCCTATTGTTTCTCTTCCGGCGTTATCCATAAGTGTTGTCATATGAAATGGAAATTCTTCCCTTGCAACAAGTTGGATGTCTGTTGTTTTTTCTTCTGTTCCCGGAAATAGATTTGCTTTTAATTTTATCCCGTCATTGTATCTATTGAATTTTAATATATCTTGTTCAAGAGAAATTATGTCAAAAACGTCCCCTTGTTTTTGTGAAAGTCTTTGTTTTACGTAATAATCCCTGGTCCACTTAGTTTCATTTATTGAAATTGAACCTATTTTCCCTTCCACAAGCTCGATGAAAAGGTTTCCATCATCCATTGTTTGCGGGATAAGAAACGCTCTTGCAGTTACGTAACCTTTAGCTGCGTATAGGTTATTTATTTCGCGTATAACTTCTTGTATGTCTTCTATGAAAACGTTATTGTTTTCCAGTTCTTGAGCGAATGTATTTAATTCTTCTTGAGAAAGGATCAGAGATTCGGAAAAATTAACTTTTTCTATATAAACACCCTTTGTTTGGTATTCTGAGACCTTGGCTTTTATGACCGGCGATGTTTGATCAGTTTGTGTAGATTGGCTATTCGATTTATCCTGCTGATTTTGATTTTCTTTTTTCTTTTTATATTCTGTAAAATCAGCCTGTTCTTGTTTTTGAAATTGTCTTTGTTTTATTAAGTCGATATCATGAGTGTTAATAGTTCCTGCATTGTATGCTCCGGGGGAAAAATTTGCAGGGATTGATGGATCTGCTGCAAAAGTTTTTTGTGAAACTGTAAGTATGAGAGCCAGAGTTATTACAATTATTAAATTTTGTCTTGGTATGTTCATTGAAATAGTCCTTCAATAATTAATTAAATCATGAAGATTAGCCCAATGGATTAATTGTAACTATTTTATTAAATTTTGGATAAATTTCTTAATAAATTAAGTATAATCGCCATTCTTTTTATATGCTAATTGATGGTGTATTAGAACTAATAATCTATCATTGTAGAAAGTTTAATAAATGAAGTTATTTATAAAAAAAGCAGGATTAAACATCAAGAAGATATTTGTTTCTCTCTTATGTTTCTTATTTATGTTCCAACAATCAATGTTATTGCCGGTCTTAGCATCGACAATATCAGGTGTGGATGGAGTAAACAATCCGGGTGGAACAAAAACTTATGACATTAACCCGATGTTTAATTCAGGAAATACAGGGTTTAGGTACTACAATAGTTTTAATCTCTCACAGGGCGACATAGCAAACTTGATTTTTCAGATGCAGAGTGGTGGAGCTAATGTTAGTCAGTTCGTAAATTTGGTAAATAACCAGATTGTAATAAACGGCATGTTAAATACTATGCAAAATGGTGCGTTCTATAATGGCCATGCTATATTTGTTTCTCCTAACGGCATGGTTGTTGGGGCCTCAGGTGTTTTGAATGTAGGATCTTTAACCGCTCTTTCTCCTGACCCTGTTTCTTTTGCAAAATATTCGGCTTTATCATTTGCTGGTGCATCTTCGTCTCTGGTAAACCAATTCCAAGATGACGTAATATCAGTTCCAGGCTTAACAACCACCGCAAAAATTTCTGATTATTTGTTATCAGGTCTTACGTCCAGCGATGTAAGTTTAGATATATTAAAAGGTTCTGATCAAACGGGCGATGTTACTGTTAACGGTAAAGTATTCGCAAGAGGCGATGTAAATATATATGGAAAAAATATACTCATAGGGGCTGTTGATAACGCTGCAACCATAGATGTAGACGAATCTACTTCTAATACTTCAACGGGTATTTTCGCTGGGGTTCAAACAAATATAAGCGGATCGAAATATAATCAGGGAGATCTGATTTCATCTGACGATCAAGCTCAAAAATTATTTAATGCATTGGTCAAAAATAATATCCAAGAAGGTGCTTCTTTCGCTAATGAAAACGGGAAAATTGCAATCAAAGCCCAAGCGGTTAAAACAGCAAACGTTCTTACTCTGGCCGATAAATTCTACTACAGAGTTGCAGGAAGTTTGATAGAATTTACAGAATCAGAACTTGCTGCCCAAATTGAAACAGAGTTGTTTGATCAAATCACTGCTCTTAATGCGGAAGTTACTGCTGGGACTAAGACCCAAGCACAAGTGGATGCAGTCATAAAAAATTTGAAAGATGAAAAATTTCTTAAAGCAGCTGCTGATACCGCAGAAAAAATGATTCCGGCAAGTGCAACCGATCCAAATAGCATAGAAGCAAATAAAGCTACAGTTACAATAAATAACGCATATTTGGGTGCAAACGACGTTGATGTAAGTGCAACAAGCGTAGTAAATTATAATGCCCAAAAGGGGAATGCTTTAGCAAGCTTTATAGATAGCACCGCCGTTGGGAATATGCTTCAAAGTGCTTTATTGGGCACAGATTATGATTATGAGGGTGCTAGAGCAAAAGCTACTATAGACGTGGGATCTGGTTCAATAATTAAAGCTGCAAATGATATCACTCTTAATTCTTTAGCAGTTGCAAATGCGAATATGAAGGTTTCGAGTTTATTCCCTCCACTAATAGATACGGCAAGCGAATTGTATTATTCAACAGGAACCAAAACCGTTTCTTCAGTAAATGTAAAAAACGGAGCTGAATTAAATGCCGCCCAAGACTTGACTGTTAATGCAACGTCTAAAAACACCCACTGGGTAAAAATAAAAGATCAAACATCGGTTGCAGAACAGGTAGGTGCAACTCAGGTTAATCTTCCATCTGTTCAAGTTTCTGTCGTAAATTCCAAAACAGATGCCGATACAACTGCAAATATAGAAAACGGGGCTAGCATAACTGCAAAAAATGTTGCCGTAAATGCCGTAAACGTGACGAATGATTTAACTTCTGTAACAACTAATGCAACTATTGCGGATTCAGGCAATTTGGGTGTTGCGGTCGCTGTTTCTATTAAAAATGCAGATATAAATACCAGTGCAATAATCGATACTATTGTTAATACAAATAATTCCGGCACTGTATCTGTAAATGCTCAGAATCTACACACTGCATACTCTTCGACTGAAGCAAAAGTAGAAACAGGAAGTACGTTTAAAGCTAAGGTTATAAATGGATTAATAAATAAATCAGGAATTAAGAGCACTATATCGTCTCTTGTAGGTGATTATGTTGATACGTCTACATTATCTTCATTCTTTAATTCTACAACCGAACTTCCAAGTGCAAGTGCCTCTATTGTTTATAATAACAGCGACGTAAGCACGGTTGCAGAAATAGGAAAAAATGCAAAAATAAGTGCGGATAATGTTAATCTGAATGCAAATA
>JAEZLC010000090.1 GCA_023435965.1 Cyanobacteria bacterium OH_CDB_58
GCTGAGATCGAGTGTTATCACGATCATCGGATTGCAATGAGCTTGTATGTCGCCGGATTGATTTGCGAAAAACCATTGCAAATTGATGAATTTCAGTGGGTAAATATATCTTTTCCTGAGTTCGAAAAACTTATAACAGCTTTATTAATAGAGTAAATTGTCCATATATAGTTAAAAAGTTGCCAGAATTTGAGTTGGACTATATAATCTCATTATGAAAAATAATAAATATAAAAATGCTCTTTCTAAAGTTTCTGCTATTTTAAGTACAGCCCTTGAATCAGAGGAAAGTTTTTCAAAAATATTAGAATATTTGAAAGAACTCATAAATTTTGAATATGCCGCTATCTACTACGTGAATGCGGATAGGATAAATTTGAAAGTAGACAAACAATATTCGACCAAAAATACTTTTAAAAACAGAGCTGCTTTTTTTGATGTGTCTCCAAATACAAAGAATATGCTTTTTAGCAGTGATTCAGTGTCGTTCGATCAAAATTCGGCGATAGCAGCAGATTTGGACTTTGATTCTGTGAAGGCTGATTTTGTACTTTCTAAACTTGTTATAAGAAATACAGTCTTTGGTTTTATTCTTCTGGCAAAAATGGGTGGGGAAAAATTCGAAAAAGAAGATAAAGAAATATTAGAAGCATTCTGTTCTGTGGCTTCATACGCAATCAAAGACAATGAACTTTCTAATGTGTTCAGGTTGCAGTTAAAGGCACTTCAAGAAAGTATTATTGAGAAGACAAATGCATACAAAACTATAAAAGAACAAAACAAAAAAATATTGGAAGCTGATAAGGCAAAGAATGAGTTCATAGCCAATATTTCTCATGAATTGAGAACACCGCTTAATGCTATTATAGGTTTTTCCGATGTCTTAAAGTCAGAATTATTCGGCAAGCTCAATGAAAAACAGTTAGAATATGTGTCGGATATTAATTCTTCCGGGGTTCATTTGCTAGGGATGATTAATGAAATATTGGATTTGGCAAAGATTGAATCAAAAGTGGTCAAAGTTAACAAATCAGAATTTAAACTCGGTAATTCTGTTGTCGAAGTCATAAATATAATAAAACCACTTGCAGAAAAGAAAAAAATTGTAATAGAGAAAATATTGGACGAGGAGCTGATGATAAGTGCTGATTATCAGAAAATTCAGCAGATATTGTTCAATCTTTTAAGTAATGCGATAAAGTTTACTCCTGAAAACGGCAAAATTGAAATAATAACAGAAAAAACAAATAAAAAAGCAATTATAAAAGTTAAAGATAATGGGCTTGGGATTGCTAAAAAGTATCAGGGCAAGATCTTCGGGAAGTTTGTCCAATTGCACAGTGCTTACACTAAAAATGAAAGTTCTACAGGGCTTGGATTGACTATCACGAAAGAACTTGTAGAGTTGCACGGCGGTACTATAGTTCTTGAGAGCAAAGTAAATCAGGGAAGTACATTTATAGTAGAACTACCTTTAGAGAAAAAATGATGTCTGAGAAAATTTTAATAGTTGAAGATAATCCATTAAACATGAAACTTATGTCTGATATTCTTGAAAGTCAGGGATACAGTGTTGTTAAAGCTGAAGATGGTGAAGAGGCACTTCTTATAATAGAGCAAGAAGATTTGGATTTGATTTTACTGGATCTTCAACTTCCCAAAAAATCAGGTTATCAGGTACTGAAGGAAATGCAAAAAAATATTCCCACGATGGTGGTGTCGGCTTGTTGTATGGAAGAAGAAATATCAAAGGCAAAAACAAAGGGCTGTCTTGAATTTATCACAAAGCCGATCAATGTTGCTGAATTCCTTTCAAAAATTAATTCATTTTTCAAAAAGAATTAATTAGCGAGCTGTTTCTCTTTCTGCATCTTCGATTTTTTTTAGTACAGTTTCTACGTATTCCTTGAATGCAGATAAAAGGGCTTTGATTTCTGATTTAAAACTGTAAGCACCAGGCCATACTGAATAAAATTGCATTAAAAAACTCCTTATCTTATACCCTTGTTTTTAAGTTATCGGAAAAAGTTCTGATGAACTTTATAAAAACAGATAGTTTGATTAAGATATATTACTTTTTATAATTTTGCCAACTGTTGTGCTATTTGGCTTGATAGGCTGCTGTTTTCGATTGTTTGGCTTTTTATGTATGCTTTTTGAAGTAGTGTTTTTGCTTTTGTTTTGTCTCCCAATTTAAGCATTATATCCGACGCCTGTTGGTAATTTTGGACTACATTTTCAGGGAGTTGTGCTTTAGAATAGTACCTCGTGGACTCTTTGTAAAAATCCAGGGCTTTGGGGTTTTCTTCAAGTTTACTGCTCATATCGGCCGATTTTTTGTAAACGGATGCGATAATTTTGTCATTTCCGGTTTCTTTTGCTATGTCGGTTGCAAGAGAGACATATTCAAATGTATTTTTCTTGTCATACCTGTTTGAATACATATTTGCAAGCGATGTTAGAGCCTTTGTTTGAGCATTTAAGTTGTCACTTTCTCCGGCGAATGATATTGCCGCGAAATAATGATCAACGGCAGGCTCAAACTCTACAACATCGTCATATATCTGAGCCATTGAGAGGTGCGATCTGGCTTTTATATTATTATCTTGAGAGGTTTCTATTGCTTTGTTGTAGCTGATTACTGCTTCTGGGAGAACGTCATTTTTGTCGTAAAGTTTCCCGACTTCATAGTAAACCATCCCTTGAGCTTGGGTATCATCAATTTTTTTAGCATATTCAAGTGTCTGTTTGAAAGAATTGAGAGCTTTTTCCGGGTTGTCGATTTCGGCAAATTTTTTCGCCTGTAAAAACATTCTTTTCAGTTGTTTGTCTTGCGGTATATATATCCCTGATTTAGAGTTGTTATTTTGATTGTTTTCTTCTGATTGATGTTCTGTTTCAAGGCTTATATATGACGGCTTTATTTCTGTTTCCTGTATTTCTTGAGTCGGCTCGTTTTCAGCATTTGCTGTTTTTTCAGGCAGCTGAATCTGGAAATCCGGGTTTATTTCACTGGGGTTTCCTTTGTAGTCTATGCTCTGAAGAAATAGTGCTTCTATCCAGTTCTCAACAACTTTTGAAGGCTTGTTTAATGTTTCTGTTATGTAACCGTCAAGGATCTGTGAGGCATTTTTTAGGTTTGATTGAATTATTTGTCTGCTTGGATTACTTTTTTTTGATTGGCTGTCAACCAATTGAAGGTATGAGAACACCTCGTTGCTTATCTCTTCAGGTGCCCCGATTGCATTTGTAGTATTTTTAAAGTCAGTAATAATCTGTGCGATATTTACATTTGGCTTGGAGTAATCTATCGCAACGTGCTCCCCATTAGGGAATTGATTTTTAGGATATTGTGCGTATTCTTTTTGTGTTTCTTGTTGATATTCGCGTGCTTGATTAGAAGACTGAGATTGTTCCTCATCTTCTTTTCTTTTTACTATTCGATTGTTTACACCCTGGTATGGCCGAATATACCCCGGATATATCGTGTTATACAATCTTTGCCGTCCTCGCAAACTTACACTATAGCAACCTGAAAACCTACTTTATTAGTCGGTTATAAGACTTCCTGAATTTTGTTTCTTCAATAAAAATCCTACAATTAAAGTATTAATGTTATTGCTTGAAAAGTCAGATTTTTATTAGAGTTTTAAACGAAATTCAAACCTTATGGTTTTATAGTTTATGCCTAGTTTCTCATTTTAAATAATAATGGAAAATTTAAGCAATCAACACAACCAATCGTATGATATATTGCCGATTTTATAGGACGTTTAGTCTGCAAATC
>JAEZLC010000091.1 GCA_023435965.1 Cyanobacteria bacterium OH_CDB_58
TGTCAGCAAGCATACCGTTTAAAAATTTTCCGACTGCGTATGTAAAATACAAAGAACTTCCTAATAATCCAAGTTCTGTATTTGAGTATCCAAGTGCAGATTCCATAGCAGGAAGTGCTACAGATATATTTTTACGGCACAGATAAAACACCAGATAACCGAAAAACATTGCTAAAAATATTTTTAGTCTCCATTGGGCATATGTTTTATCGATTACAGCTTTGTCTTTTATGGGCTCTATGGCCGCAGGTTCTTTGTAAAAATCTTTCAACTTGTCCAAAATAATCATATTAATTCCCTAATAACACTCATAACTGTATTATAGAATACAATTTGTCTTCTAATATGAGTATTATCTCATGAATTATTTATTTTTATTGAAAAGATTTGAAACAATCTGGAGTTTTAGAATTTGTAGTTTTTGTTGCAGAATCAGCAGTCGTATTAGCCGGTGGAGTTGTTCCTGCTTGAGCAGCTTTCGCTTCCATTTTTTTCTTGATTACAGACGCCATAGGAGTAGCAAGGAAAGGTACGATAACTCTTTTTGCCAATATTTGTGTTACAACAAGTGTTACAGCTATTCCTAATCCTGCTTTTGCAGTAGATTTTTGCATTTTCATACAAGTTTCAAAAATATCGTCATCTACCGTTGATCTTAGAGCTTGGATTGTTTTGTTTTCATCAAAATATTTTTTTGCAAGTTTGTTGTCGAAAAACTTGTCTATTTTTGCTGCAACAGGAGCACCCAATGCTAACTGAGTTATTATGTTCAGTATTCCATTAGATAGGTCTAAAGATGCAACGAATTTTCTTTTTTCTTCAGGTATTTTTTCATTTTTTAAAGACTGAGTTACGTAGTAATAACAGTTAACAGCGTCTTTAGATGTTGTTGATGCTAATGCTATTGTAGCTGCGGCGGCACCTGCTGCAAACGGCTCTGTTAGTTTCTTGGCAGCATTGCTGTTAAATGCACGGTTGGTAAGATTGGAGATGATTGACATTATTTACCTCCCTTTGCTTTTTTTGCATTAGCTATTTCTGGGAAAAACTTTTCCATTATTCTTGGGTATGCCCAGTTTAGAAGACCGCATGAGAATGGAAGAGTTAGTAATGCAATTCCGATTCCGCCCCAAGTTTTTCCTGAAGCTAGAACTTTTTTGCCCACGCTGGTTTGTGCTTCTATTAATTGCTTAATTTTTACGCTTTGAAGAACTTCTTCAATTGTGCTTCCGTGGACTTTTATTTGATCGAAGTTATCATAATTGCTCAATTTCTTTAATGCAGCTTCTTTTATAGTTTTTTGTTTAGTTTTTAATTCTTTTTGTGCGGCATCTGTTATTGTTTTTAGTTCATCATCAAGTGATTTTACTTCTGATGTTATTTTTTCGATGGCATCAGCAAAAGGCATGCCTGAGCTTTTTAATTTGGATGTTTCAAGCTTAACTTCTGCACTGAAATTCATCGCATCTTCGACGTTTTTCAATGCTCTAGCCATAATTGTGTCGCTATCTAGAATTTGGGCCTGTTGTTTTTTGCTTTTGCCTTTTAATAAATCTGCTTTTTCAGCTTTTAATTGATCTTTTGCATCGTTAAAGAATTCTGTATCGACGAGATCCTTAAACTCAATTTTGTCGAATTTTTTTGTTTGTCTGGCTTCTGCGACAGCGTTCCAGAACGCTTCATTTTTAGCTTTTTTAACAGCTTTTTCAAGCTCAACTTTACTCAAATTAGGTTGCTGTTTCTTTATTTTGTTTTTTAAATATGAATCAGTAGGGCTTGCTGTAAGATTTGCCCTGTCGATTCCGCCTGTACTTGCTAATTTGTCTAAGAAATTATTGAACTGTTTATTTACGCCTAATTGAACTGCTAGTGCAATAACAGCAGAAATAGGCTGTCTCATTGCTGAATATATCTTGGTTTCTTTATCCTCTTTTGAAATGGGATTGAATGCAATAAATATCGGTGCAACAAAGGCTGTACCTATAGCTGTTATAACAGTACTCAAGCTTTCTTTGTTGACTTTCCCAAGTTTTGTTAACGATCTGGCAACCCAGTCGTTTTCTTGGTTAATTCTCTTTGACAAATCTTTTAAGATTTCAGCTTTACCTTTGAACGCCACTTTAGGAGCACCACTCGATGGCGTGTATCCAATTGGTTTATAAGCTGTATTTGATGCAGAAAGTTTCACAACGTATTCCCTACCCCGGACGATTACATATATAATAAAACATAAAAGAATTTAAAATTGCGTGTTTTTTTAATTTTTTTGAAAAGAATCTGTTACAATTGAATTAAAATTACAAAAATAATTTAAAAAAATCCTAAATTTGTCAAAAAATTGATATAAATTTTGTGTTTTTTGATAATTTTAGTCTGCGAGGAGTGAAATCGGCATGTATAGTAAAGATTACGGTATAAAATTTTATGAAGTTGATTACAAAAATCAGCTAAAAGAGTCGGTCCTGTTAAACTTTTTGCAGGATATTGCTGCTGAGCATGCCGAGGTTTTGGGGTTTGGATATTCCTTTATCAGCGATAAGAATCTGGGATGGTTTTTACTTAAATATCATCTAAAAGTTTATAATTGGCCTAAAAATATCGATAAAATTACTATAAAAACATGGCCAAGAGGAGTTTACAAACTTTCTTGTATAAGAGATTTTGAAATATATTCGCCTTCTGGAGAAAAGATAGCAGCGGTGAGCAGTTCGTGGGTGTTGATTGATTTAGCTACAAAAAAAATTACTCAACCTTATAAAATCCTAAATCCGTTTGAAACTTCTGATAAAATTGCCTTAGAGACTTCTTTTTCAAAAATTGATCAGTTAAAAACACAAAACGCGATGAAAGAGTTTGACGTCAGGTATGACGACATTGACTTAAATCAGCATGTTAATAACGCAAATTATTTGATTTGGGCTTTAGAAACTTTGGATTTCGATTTTAGGGCTAATCATACGGTTTCTGAATTAGAAATTCAGTATAAAAAAGAGCTGAAGTACGGCCCGAAAGTCGTTTCTAGTTTGGAATTTTTAGAGGATAAAAAAGTTACGCTTCATAATTTAAGATCATCAGATACGAACGAAGACCTTTGCAGTATTCGAATTCATTGGAGTTAATAAATACTATTGTTCATTTATATTGATTAGATTGCAGTTATAATGTATTATATTGCTTTAATTGAGGCGTTTGAAAATGGATAAATCCGCATCTATATTTGACATAATAGGACCTGTTATTATCGGACCATCGAGTTCTCACACAGCAGGTGCAGTTAAAATTGGTCTTTTGGCTAGAAAAATATACGAAGAGAAACCACAAAAAGTTAAGTTTGTCCTATATAACTC
>JAEZLC010000107.1 GCA_023435965.1 Cyanobacteria bacterium OH_CDB_58
ATAAATACGCATGGCTTTTATCAAGGATATATCCATTCATAAAGCCTTTTTTAGGAAGAGTAATCATTGGTTTTATAGTTGCAATTCCGGTTGGTATTTTAGACGGTGTGGTCGCATTTGCATTAAAGCCATATATGGACTATGTAATTGGTCAAAAAGACCTTATATTATGGAACTTTACGATAAGCTACTCGGTGCTAGCTACAGCTATACCATTTGCGGTAGTATTTTTCGCATTGGTTCAAGGGATTTTGCGTTACATTAACGGATATTTGACAGATTGGACAAGTCAAAAAATTACAAATGCTGTTAAAGTCGATCTATTTTCTAAACTGGTTTATATGGATACAAGATTTTTTGACGAAAACCCTTCAGGATTGGTTCTTACCAGATACCTCGGGGATCCTGATACGGCTTCAAAAGGTATCGTTGAAAACATAAAAACAATTATGGTCAGTGCCTTTGGTGCTTTGAGCTTGATAGCGGTAATGTTATACAGTTCTTGGAAGCTTGCACTTATCGGCGTAGTAGTTCTCTGCGTTGCTTTTGCCCCTATTCTTCTTATAAGAAAAAGAATTAAAGAAACATCTAATAAAGGCATGGTAGTCGGCGGAAATATAACAACAAATTTCAACGAAACATACTCAGGAAACAAAGTAATGACTGCTTATGGGCTTCAAGAAAGACAAAAAAATGATTTTATAGAACAGATCAATCTTGGATTTGCTCTTTCTATGTCTCTAGTAAAAAGAGCAGGCTGGATGTCCCCGATAATGTACTTAATAGCTTCTATCGGTATAGCTACTGTTCTTGGATACGGGACACAACTTATCATTCAAGGTCAAATGACAGCAGGTTCCTTTGCTTCATTCGTAACTTCACTATTGCTTTTATACAAGCCGGTAAAAACGCTTGGGAACACTCTAACTGGCTTACAAGGACTTTTTGTTGCAATGGGAAGGGTCTTCGAGCTATTTGATTATGAAGCAGAAATAAAAAATAAAGAAAATGCGGTTGAGTTACAAGGATTGGAAAAATCAATCGAATTTAAAAACGTTACGTTTGAATATGTAGAAGACAGACCGGTTCTTCAGAACTTAAACTTAAAAGTCCAAAAAGGTGAAACTATAGCTATTGTAGGAAACTCTGGTGGCGGAAAAACAACATTGGTAAATCTTTTACCTAGGTTTTATGATGTAAAAGAAGGTTATATCGAATTTGACGGAGTGGACATTCAAAATTACACTCTCAAATCATTAAGAAATAATATCGCAATGGTATTTCAAGATAATTTCTTATATTCAGGCACAATAAGAGAAAACATTCTAATGGGCAAACCTGACGCGACTGAAGCAGAAACTCAACAAGCCGTCGAATCTGCTCACTTAGAAGAAATGTTAGATACTCTTCCAGATGGAATAGACACGGTAATTGGAGAAAGAGGAACAACACTATCAGGTGGCCAAAGACAAAGAGTTGCTATAGCCAGAGCAATGATTAAAAACTCGCCGATTGTAATACTAGATGAAGCTACTTCAGCCCTTGATAATAAATCTGAAGCTATTGTCCAGAAAGCATTAGACAACTTAAAGCAAAACAAAACAGTGTTTGTTATTGCACACAGGTTGTCCACAATCAAGAATGCTGATAGAATAGCCGTAATCAATGAAGGTTCACTTGTTGAACTTGGCACCCATGATGAACTGATTAACATCAATGGCGGTCAATATAAACACCTATACGAAATGCAGTTTTCAAAAACTGAAAACGTGTTACTATAACAATTAATATTACAATTTTTTAATATTATAGCAATTTATATAATCAGTAGATTTAAGTATTATATGCAAGCACTATTAGAAAAAGAAAATAACACCTACAATAAAATATCAAAGCCGGATTTTTCAACAAAAACAGGAAGAGAATTCCTCGCCTTCTATCTTCAAACGAAGTTTAAACAAATCATCGCGTATGATAAGAAGAACGAAAGCCCTATTTTTATTGATGTAAAGAATGACTTCATAAACAGATTCACTAAAAGAATCATAAATAATCCTGAGAAGAGAATTCTTGTTGGGATTTGCGGAGAATCTGCGAGTGGAAAAACAACAATCTGCAACACCATAAAACATTCTACTGAAAAACTTAACATGCCTGTAGAAATTATAAGCTCTGACAACTATTTTAATGATATTTCGGAGCTTATTCGCGTTCATGGCAATTTCGACAGACTTTTAGAAAGCGGCTATGACATCGATGCTCCTACAAATTTTCAACTCGAACAACTTAGGGATGATTTAGAATCCTTGTCTCTTGGCACCGATATAAGAACACCTCAGTACCTTATAAATGGCAGTGGAGTAAGTATTCCAAAAGCATTAGAAGCCAAATCTCAAAAAATTATTGTTGTAGAAGGCATGGCCTCCATGTTCGGGGACGTACATGAATTATTTGACGTTATCGTATATGTAGACATTGATAGAAATACCCAAAAAGAATGGTTCTTACAAAGAGCAAAAACTAGAAACCAAGACCACGAAAATGCCTTAAAGCAGCTCGATTACGTAAGAAACGCTTCTGAAAAATACATCCTGCCGCAAAAGCCCAAAGCCGACATAATTATCAACGGCGGGTCGGCTCTTGATTACTTTGAACAGATCATTGAGTACATACACAAAATAACTAACAGTTTTCTGACCCAAGAAATTTAGAGCATAAGCTTTTTACTGAATCAATAAGTTTTTCAGCTGGTAGCTCATCGATATTGAGCCAATTTATACTAGTGTTCGACCTAAACCAGCTTAATTGACGTTTTGCATACCGTCTTGTATTTTGCTTCAAAGCTTCAATAGATTCTTCTAGCGAACAATCGCCAGAAAAATAAGGATAAAATTCTTGATATCCTATCGTGCTTTTTAACAACTGTAGGTTTGGGTATTTTAAAAACAGACTTTTGGCTTCTTTTAACAAGCCTTCTTCAATCATTTTATCGACTCTAAAATTTATTCTCTCATATAAGAAATTTCTGTCGCTAGAGTTTAAACCAATCCATAAGACATCGTAATCAGAGTCCTTAATTCCTTGAGCCTGAGACATTGGTATACCTAATTTCTTAGAGACTTCTATTGCCCTGATTATTTTTACCTTATTATTGAAATGGATTTTCGCGGCGATAAGAGGATCAAGTTTTAACAATTCATCATAAAGTTCCTTTGTATCTTT
>JAEZLC010000118.1 GCA_023435965.1 Cyanobacteria bacterium OH_CDB_58
ATTTGTTACAAAAATCAGAAACGAAATGAAATTCAGAGAATTAACTCAGTTAAAAGCTCAAATAATTAAAGATTTGGAGTTTGCAAAAAACTTTAATATGTAATTATCTAAGAATAACGTGAACACAAATTACAAGTACGCAGTAGATTATTGATAAATATATTGTATTAAATGCATATCTGCTCATTAAAACTTTTTTAGCCAGTTTCATCAATTATACTCCCCCTTCTTGAATAAAGTTAGTTTAGTCTTTGAGTTTAATTTCGAAAATACTCCAGGTAGATGCCAAAATTGATAATGTCTAAATATTTCTTGAGAGACTTGAGTTTTGACGTTTTGTTTTTGTTACGGAATTTTACGTTTTAATTACTCGTAATGTAAATATATTCCTATTCATCTTTAATATTTTTCATAACTGATGTAGAATTTACATAAATAATTAAACGGAGAAAATTATGGCTAACGTAATAGAAGGAATGTTAACAGCTCAAGACGAGAAATATTGTATCGTAATATCTCGCTTCAACGAATTTATCGGTTCTAAGTTATTATCTGGTGCAATTGATGAGCTTGTCAGACATGGAGTTAAAGAAAACAATATTGACGTTATTTGGGTTCCAGGTGCATTTGAAATACCTTTAGTTGTTCAAAAAGCAGCTAAAAAAGGAAAGTATGACGCGATAATTACTCTAGGGGCTATAATTAAGGGTTCTACAGCTCATTTTGATTTTGTGGCAGCGGAGCTTTCAAAAGGTATCGCAAGTGTTTCTTTGCAATATTCTATCCCTGTTATGTTTGGTGTATTAACAACTGATAACTTGGAGCAAGCAATAGAGCGAGCAGGTACAAAAGCAGGAAACAAAGGTTCTGAAGCTGCAAGAGGCGCTCTAGAAATGGTGAACCTTACAAAACAGTTATAAGAGATACAAATAAAAATTAAATAATTTAATGCAAAATTACTGGCCTGTGCCGGTAATTTTGTTTTTTATGGCTTCTGTCCATTTTCTCACTTTTATCTGGACCTTAATCCACCTTAATCCTCTATAGATTGCTTTAAAGACATTGAAGACTCTATCTATAAAAAGAACGTGATCAACTTTGTCTATTCTTTCATATAGTTCGAAATTAGTTCCAAGTTGTTCTGATCTTCTTTTTACGTACCTGATTAATTCTATTATGTGCTTTGGAATGTTGTCTTTATGCTCTTTATACCAAGTTTCTTCTATATCCAACACCGTAGTATAGAGGTTTGCTTCTTTATTGGCAGCAAGCCAACTATCAATTTCTTTTTTATTATCGTTAATTCCCGGCATGATGATAAATTTTGAGCCTACCAGGTGTATTCCGTTTCTTTCTGCGGTGCCCTCAAGCTGGTGAATTATAGGCTTTTGAGCTTGAGAATACTTTTTTATGTTTTCTCTGACTTTATCATAGCAAGGTACCTGTTTAATTTTTTCATATGTTTGTGAACAGCCTGCGTCAGTAGAAACAACTACATAAATCCTGCCTTCGCTAATCCCTCTCGCTATCATCGGGCTGTATTTTATGCCTGAGGTGTGAATTCTTATTCCGTGCATTTTGTGGTCTAAAAGAAGTTTGAGTACTTCTTCAAACTCATCTAGTACAGTAGGTTCACCTCCGCCAAAGTGAATGCTTCCACCTGGTCTTAATATGTTGTTTTCTAACATGTGTTTTATCTGAGGAAGGATAGAATAAGGTTTGTGGTACTGAAATTCTTCAGGATGTTGTGTTGCGTAGCAGTAGATACATTTGCTGTTGCAGTGGGTCCAGTGGCTTATATAAAGGTTTTGAATAAAGTTTTCCTGAGTATTCCATTCTCTTTCTTCTAAGAATGGGCAATCTACACAATTAACATTAATCTTTCCTTTTTTATGAAAATCTCTAAATTTGTTTTTAAGCCAAAATACTCTACTCCAGTCTATAGTATGACCGTTATAGTTGTTTCTGAGCATCACATGTCCACCGCCTACGTGGCCGCAGTAGCAGCACATGGTCATTTTATGTTTAAAAAACACCAGCCCTGTTTCAATCCAAGGACAACTGTAAAAGTGATTTTTTTTAGTACTTACATATTTTTCATTATAGATAAACATTTTGACCTTTTTTGTTCTCTTAGTTAAGTTTAGCGTATCATTTTGACTGTTTTGAGTCAATTTTTACAACCATTTGTGTTGTTTGTTTTTTTTGTAGACCATACTTGCTCTATCGAAGAAAGTTAAGTCCAAATTCATTTTTTTAGCTTGCTTTTTAGAAAATTTAAGCAAATTTATAATATGCTCTGGCATGTTTTCGTGGTTTTGTTTGAACCAGGCGATTTCTATGTCCATACTGATTGTTGGAATATCTAATTGTTTGTTTAATGATAACCAGCTGTTTATTTCGTCCTCATTGTCGTTAATTCCGGGTATAAGTATGTATTTAGTGCTTACCTGACGTTTTAGTACTTTGTTTGAAGAATATTTATTAAGATTTTCTATAACGGTTTCAAACTTATCGACCTGCTTTATTTTGTTATGGGTTTCTTTTGTTCCGGAATCCAAAGACACAAGAACTGAGACAGAGCCCAAAGAGATGCCTTTTTCTATTGCCTCGCTGTATTTTATTCCAGATGTACTTACGCAAATGTCTTTTATTCCGTAATCGATGAGGGTATGCATCAGTTCTTCGAATTCAGGATAAATAGTTGATTCACCGCCAGCGATACTTATGTAAGAATCTTTTTTTAATACACCTTTTTCAATCATATCTTTAATTGCAGGTACGATGTTGTAGTGTCTGTTGACGCTGAGCAGTTCTTCATCCTTGATTGCCGGGCAGTATATGCATTCACAATTGCAATGCACCCAGTGAGTTAAGAGGAGCCTGTTTATGTAATTTTCTTGATCCCAATTGCCTTCTTCCAGAAGAATACATCCTTTACAATTTTTGAATGTATTACCACTTTTTTGAACTTCTCTTTGGATATTTTTTTCTTTGAAAATTTCTTCCCAATCCAGAGGTTCTCCCAAGTAATTGTCTTTTAGTTGATATCTTCCTTCACCCTCATGGCTTTGGGCACAGCAAACTCTCAATATGTTCGCGTGATCGAAAATAATTCCGTGTTCCAGCCATTTGCAGCTTATACGTTTTTTGTTAAAGTTAAAAAATTTCATTAATATTGTGATTCTTTTTCTAAAATCCATTGTGCTTGGGGGTATATTCTGCAATCCATTTCGTTGGTTTTCGCTTTATGCAGCATGTATTCCAAGAGTTTTTTCAGCTCTTCCGTATCGTTATCCTGATTTTCTTGATACCAGTCGATTTCAACATTTATTGCAATCGAATCTATTTTTCTCTCCAGATTATTTTTTATAAATAGATCGAATTCTTCTTTTGTATCATTTATTCCTGGAACTACAATGTATTTTGTTCTGACAAGGTTTTTTTTGTCGCTATATTCTTTAGCTTCGGAGTATTTCTTTAGACTTTCCCACACAGAATCATAGCTATTTACTCTTTTTAATCTTTCGTGAACATCTTTGCTTCCTGCATCAATAGATACAACTATTTTTAACTGACCGTTTTTTATACCAGTTGCTATTGCCTCACTGAACTTTATTGCCGAGGTATTGATCACAATGTTTTCGAAGTCGTTTTCGACAAAAAGGTTCATAAGTTCTTCGAATTCTGGATGTATGGTAGATTCTCCCCCCGCAAATTCGATTAGGGCATCTTTTTTGATTATATTTCTTTTTATTGCATCTTTCATTGATGGGAGAATGTTGTAATATTTCGTGTCTTCCATCAGTTTTTTGTTGTTTATTACAGGACAGTACGAACAGTTAGAGTTGCACTCTGCCCAGTGAGTGAGAAGAACTTCGGTGATGTAGTCTTCGCTGTTCCAGTCTCTAACTTGTAGGAACTTGCACCCCTCGCAAGCTGGTACGGTATTTCCTTGTTTTTGCAGTTCTCTGTGAGCCCTTTTTTTTGCAAAAATTTCGTCCCAGTTTAATAATTCTCCGTAATAGTTTTCTTGAAGCAACGGTCTGCCTCCACCAACGTTGTTTATGGTGCTGCAAACCCTAACCTGGTTATAATGGTCGAACATAATTGCGTGTTCAATTAATGGACAACTAACATATCTTTGTGTCTTTGGAGTTTCTTCTTCTTGCTCAACACAATCGCAAATTTGTGGTACGACTTCTTTTTTCTTAAAAAATATATTGAGTAAATTATCCAGTGAGAACTTCATTTATGGGTATTTCTTTCTTTTGTTTACGAATGGGCTTGATTTTGAATAAGCTGTTTTTCTTCAACTTTATCCTTTAGTTGTTGCATTTGTGGGAAAAGTTTAAAGCTGATGTTGAGTTGTTGGGCTTTTTCCATTGCATAGTTCATAAGCTTGTAGAGGTATAGAGGAATGTTGTTGTAATTTTCGTTTAACCAGTTATGATCTATGTTTAAGATTGCTGTTTTTAAACCTAATTGAGAACATTTATTGAGCCACATATCGATTTCTTTTTCAGAGTCATTGATTCCAGGAACTATGATATATTTTGTTTCGACTTGTATTCTATTCTTTTTCTGAGCTTTTGCGTATTTTTCAACGTTTGTCCAGACAGTTTCGTATGATTTGACTCTTTTGATTTTTTGGTGAACTTCTTCCGTTCCCGCATCGATAGATACTACAATTTTTATAAAGCCTTTGTTAATTCCTTTTTCTATGGCTTTACTGTATTTAATCCCGCTCGTGTGGATGATGATGTCTTCAAATTTCTTGTTTATAAACAGGTTTAAGAGTTTTTCAAAGTCTTCATATATTGTAGGTTCTCCGCCGGCAAAATCAATGTGTGCTGATTTTATTAGGACTTTATGTTTAATCATGCTGTCGATCACTTTTGTGACATTGTATTTTTTTGTATTGTTTATAATGTTCTGATCTTCTATGGACCAGCAGTAGACGCATTTTGAGTTGCATTCAAGCCAGGGAGTGATGATAATCTGGTCGAGGTAGTCTTTATCATCCCAATCTTTTTCCTCAAGCATAATACAATCTTTGCATTCAGGAAGGCAACTTCCGTTTTTAAAGAGATCCCTGTGTTGTTTTTTTATTCTGAAGAAATCTTTCCAGTCAGTAGTGCCCAAATAATTTTCCCAGATTATGGGTCTGCCGTTATGGTTTGGGTTGTGCAAACAACAATGTCTTACGATATTTGAGTGGTCGAGTATGACACCGTGTTCTATCCATTCACAACTTTTGTAAACAGCCATATTTTCTCCTAGTTTGCTTGAGCTCTATCGATTCTATCTTTTCTTAGATTTGATGCTCTTTCGTACAATTCACAAGATTCGATATTGTAATCAGAGTGATTATCCCAGATAAAATCGCATAGGTCGTATATGTGTTGAGGGATGTTGTCTCTGTTTTCTTTGAACCAGTTGTCTTCTATATCAAATGCAATGTGTTTAATCCCCGAAACATAAGTTTTTATAAGCCAATTTTTGATGCCCTCGATATTGTCGTTAACGCCCGGCATAATTACATATTTAGTTCTTATTAATCCATTTGTCTGAGCATATCTTTTCAGATTTTCCCATACTTTTTCGTAACATTGTACTTGTTTAACTTTTTTATAAGTCTCAGGATCGCCTGAGTCAAGTGAGGTTATAAGCGTGATTTTGCCTGATTCAAGACCTTTTTCTATTGCAGGACTGTACTTTATTCCGGAAGAATGTATCCTTATGTTTTTCATTCCAAAATCCAGAAGCAGATGAACAAGTTCTTCGAATTCTTCCAAGATTGTCGGTTCTCCTCCTCCGAATGTTATTATCCCGCCTGGGTTTAGTGCTTTTTTCTCAATCATATCTTTTATGACTGGGAGAATGTTATATGATTGTCTTGTGTTAAAAAACTCTTTGTCTGCTTCTGTGTAGCAGTATGTGCACTTGCAGTTGCAGTGGGTCCAGTGCCCGATTAATACTTCATCAAAGTAGTCGTTCTGATTCCACTTTTGTTTGTTCAGGTAGTAACAGCCTTCGCACTTAGGGTGTATATTACCGGCTTTATGGTTTTCTCTCATTTCTCTTCTAAGTTTGAAAAGCTCTTGCCAGTTGATAGGTTCACCCTTGTAGTCTTCAATTTGCGATATATTCCCTCCACCCTTGTGGCTACTTATACAACAAATTTGAACACTGTTGGAAAAAAAGCTTATGCCGTGTTCTATGTGTTTGCAGCTGACGTATTTCAACTTTGGCTCCGTTTCCCTCTACTCTCTAAAAGTATTATATCCCTAATTAATTTTTCGAACAAGGTTTTTATAATCATTGGAAAGTCTTGAATTTCTTGACTATTAAAACGTTAGATGATAACTTATTAGTAAGTTTAGCGGGATAAATTAAGTGAAATATTTAAGTTGTAGATATATTGAACACGGAGTCGATTTCGAGCACAGAAGGTTAGAAACTTGCTGTTTTACCTGTCATACAGGCGGAGGAGGAATTACTCTTCTTCAAAATTACAAAGGCGAAAAAATCGACTGGGATTCTATTTTTGAAAAGAAAAAAGAGTACAGGAAAAATCACCGAGAAGGAAATCTTTCTCCTCAATGTTTAGGATGTGTTTTTCTAGAAGAAAAAGAATGGGATGAAGAAAATTACATTAATTTTCTCCAATTTAATCATTGGGTGCTTTGTAACAGTAAGTGCACGTACTGTTATGCTGTTCAAAACAGGGATTATTACAATAAAATTACCCCGTATAATGTTGTTCCTCTAATTAAAGATATGGTCGAGAGAAAAATCTTAAGACCTGGTGGTGAAGTTTCCTTTGGCGGCGGCGAGCCTACTATATATGAAGATTTCGAAGAACTCATTAATATCCTGAGTGATAATGGATTTTACAATATGAGAATTCATTCTTCAGGAATAAAGCACAGTCCTGCAATTGAGAGAGCAATTAAAGAAGGGCGATTGAATGTTGTTGTTTCTATCGATTCAGGCTCTCCTTCTGTATACAAAAAAGTTAAACAAGTCGATCAATATAATCAAGTTTTAGAAAATCTAAGAAGATATGCCGAAGCCAATACTGAAGGTTATGGTTTGATGACTTCCAAGTACATAATAATTCCAAACGTAAATGACAA
Organism: Cyanobacteria bacterium OH_CDB_58; assembly: GCA_023435965.1. Classification (GTDB taxonomy): domain Bacteria; phylum Cyanobacteriota; class Vampirovibrionia; order Gastranaerophilales; family Gastranaerophilaceae; genus JAEZOG01. Next base: position 7,143 of record JAEZLC010000118.1, read on the forward strand.
TGTAGAAGAGATAGAGAAATGGATTCAGCAGACAATAAGTGTCGGCGGTAAGTGGCTCGCTCTTGATATTGAGGATGTATGGTACAAAATGAATCGTTCGACTATTTCTGAGTTTTATACGTATTTAGTTGATTACGTCATTAAACGTGCTGAAGAGCTT
>JAEZLC010000124.1 GCA_023435965.1 Cyanobacteria bacterium OH_CDB_58
GCTTTACCGTCCATCAAGTCGATACTTGGAATAATCATTTTTTCACCATTTAATTGTCTAACTTAACCCCATTATATATTAAATATTATTTTCTTACACCTTTAGAATATTACCCGACCGTCTAGTAGAAAAATGCAAATTATCATGGCAAGATTAGTGCAGTTGATACTCTCCCCCCATTTTATCAATACAAGTAATTAAGGAGTCAAATTATGATTGGCTGCTCTTACAAAGTTACTGATTTATTCGCAAAATCATCAAAATACGCTGACTATGAATTCAGCTTAAGCAAAACCCTTTCTAAATTTCTTAAATTAACCTTAAAAGAAATCCCGATACCAAACAAAAGCAAAACGATTAAGGATTTCATAAGTAAAAGAAGCTTAAGCAGGTCCCCAGGGCAATTCAACAAGCTAAGGATATCCGAAATTGTGAATAATGAAAGTTCCTGCATAATCGCTTATCCCGAATCAGATATTACCGAAATATATTCAATAATGACAAACCTCGGATTAAATATCGTACCAGTAGTAAAAACCCCTTGGAACAAGAAATTAATGGGTTTTGTAAACAAAAACCAGTTAGAAAAAGAAATCAAGAAAATCAGCATCGCATAAATAGCTTAGTCATGAATATTATTAAGGTCTCAAAATAAATTAAAGAGCCTCAAAATCTATACCGCGGATATTTATTTCCGTCTTGACTCCTTTGCTTCCTTTTTTAGGAACGTTGACTTTATCTGCATAAATAACCAGACCCAAGTTTTGCCCGTATTCACCTTTTAACCTTGCAGTAGTATCCATCAATATATCTGTTTTACAGCTCGCAAAGTCTTTTTTCGAGCGGGTTATTGTATAGTTTGATTCATTAAAATCTCTAACAAGTGCTCTCGCTCCGCCGATGTTTTTGCCTGCAACAGCGTATTCTCTCGCTTCTTTCCCTGTCAAAATATAGTTTTTGACAGCGGTATAACAAGGCTTAAGGATGCTGTTATCAGATGATTCCACAGGACGAACAGGAACTTTGTAATCCTTATCGACTGACGCAAAAGTACTTCTAATCATATTGTGAAGTGCATTTTTGAACGTATTTTTTTCCGCCCCGTCATTTTTAAGAAGAATTCTATTCAATGTCTGTATTACTTTTTTGGCAGTGTCAGGATCACAAGATGTATCCACTGACTCTTTAGAAGAAAAGTCACAGCAATCAATCGTCAATTGCTCATAATTGATAGTGCTGTCGTTATCAAAAACTATTTTTTTTACAGGAATAACCTTGCCGAATGAGACATTGTGCAGCGAATTAAAAGAAACCTTCATATTAAACACCCGATTATTTACATTATTAGAATAATCAAAAAAAATAAAACTTGTTAAGTTATTTGTAGACTTTTTACATGTTTTAATAATAAATTTATGTATGCTATAATTTTGCTAAATTCAAACAGCAAACAGTATATGAAATTAATAAGAAAACTTAATATTGAGTGGGTAAAATATCTGATCTTGGGATTTATGGTTTTATGCGTCGTCCCTCCAACTTTTGCTGCTCCAAACGGAAAGTTAAAACCTGTTGCGGTTAAAGAAACAAGGCCCTCAAAAATCAAAAAAATCGAAATTGAAGGCAACCACCTTGTAAAAAACAGCGAAATACTAAAACACATACAGCTTCAACCGGGTGATTTATACAGCAGAGATTCTGTTCAAGAAAACCTTAAAAATGTCTATAATATGGGCTATTTTTCTGAAAATATGAAAGCAATCCCGATAACAACAGACGCTGATGAAGTAACTTTAAAAATATACGTGGAAGAAAACCTTCCCGTAACGGGATTTACAGTTCAAGGGAACAGTGTTGTCTCGTCAGGAGAAATTCTTGAGATGCTTTCTGATTTAGAAAGCCAACCTCAAAACCTCAACACATTAAACAATGCAATCTCAAATATTGAAGAGCTATACGCCGCAAAAGGGTATATTTTAGCTAGAGTTGTCGACGTAAAAGACGACCCTGACGGAGTAGTTAATTTTACAATTTCTGAAGGAAAAATCAATTCAATAAAATTTGAGGGCAATCAAAAAACAAAAGATTTTGTAGTTCAAAGAAATATCCTGTCAACGCCAGGAACGATTTATAATGAAAACACAATAAAAGAAGATCTATCAAGACTATACGGAACACAAGCTTTTAAAGACGTTAACAGAACCATAGAGAAATGCGAAGATCCCAGCTTCTACGATGTCACCATAAACCTTGAAGAGCAAAGAACCGCAACGGTTTCTCTCGGAGGTGGGGTTGATACGGCAACAGGATTATTCGGACAAATTGGCCTTTCCGAAAACAACTTTAGAGGGTTGGGACAAAGAATTTCTCTTAACTTTATGTCAGGTACAGGTATTATATTATCTGACAGTTCAATGCTAAGAAAAGCTAACCTGCAAGCAGAAGTCAGCTTCTTCGAGCCAAGGTTCAGGGGAACTGACAATTCACTTATGGTTAAAGCGTTCGGAAGAGACTTTGCGAGTTATCAGGTACCATTGGCAATCGAACAAAGGTTTGGTGCAGAAGTTGTTGTTTCCAGAGAATTCAAAAATTACAAGAACCTCTCAGGAAGCTTTAAAATCGGTGTTGAACACGTAAGGATGAAAGAAGGCGACTACAGTCAGATTGCTTCTTTATACTCTCAGCACAACATCCCTATCAGCAAAAGAGCAGACCAGCTAAAAGGCGGAACTTATCTGTCATTGGGACCAAGTTTAACTTATGATACAAGAGACAATATTCTGAACCCAAGAGATGGGGTATTCGCAACATTAAGACTTAACGAAAATATCGGAGTGACAGATTTCGGAGCATCGCATGGAACGCTTACTGCCGGAATAAAAAAATACTATCCAATGATGAAAAAATCATCCTTCTCTTTACAAGCGAGAGCCGGTGGAAAACTCCACGGAGAAATGCCTGAAGTTATGGCATTCCGCTTAGGTGGGCCATACTCAGTGAGAGGTTACAGAATGAGCGGAGTAGGTACCGGCGACGGCTTCATAATGGGATCTGCTGAAATCACAACCCCATTCTTCTTCTTAGACAGGGTTAAGCAAGCACCATTTTTGGACAACGTAAAATTTGCAATGTTTGTTGATGCCGGCCAAATATACAATGGAACTATAACAAATAAACTTTATAACAGACCTGAAAATGGTATTGCAGCAGGGGTAGGATTAAGATTATTCGTTCCTGGCATCGGACCATTGAGCTTTGACTACGGTATGCCGTTTACAAATGTTGGCAACGGCAACAGCAGAGGGGCATTTACCTTCGGACTCGGAGACTACTATTAATGACAAATACATATTCTGTGACTTGTGCAAACTTAGAGGCAACAGAAGCTTTAGCAAGAAAATTTTCGCATTTGATATCTCAAACAGGTGCTTTTGTGTGTTTGTATGGAGACATCGGTTCAGGAAAAACTGCCTTCTCAAAATTTGCATGCAAACACTTAAACGTAAAAGAAAAAGTAACAAGCCCAAGCTTTGTTATACTTAACGAATACCACTCGGGCAAACTTCCAATTTATCATTTCGACTTATACAGACTGGAAACAGAAGGCACAAAAACGATATTAGACGAGCTCGCAGAGTACTCTCAAGGAAAAATCCTCACACTTGTTGAATGGGCGGAGTTCTCAGACACTCAACTCCCCTTTGATAGAATCGAAATAAGAATTGATTATATAGATGATAATACAAGAACATTTAATTTCAGTGCATTTGGAGAGCAAAACACAAAAATTCTCGAGGAACTGGCAAAATGAAAATACTAACATTTGACACAAGTTTAGACAAAACATATATAACGCTTTGCGAAGATGAAAAAATAATAGAGTCAAAGACAATAAAAAGTACTGATGAAAAATACCATAGTGCATTTTTAATGCCTGCTATAGTAGATATATTAAAAAAACAAGATATGTTTATGGACGATATAGAAGTAATAGGGACAAACATCGGTCCTGGAAGTTTTACAGGAATAAGAGTCTGTACAACCATTTCAAGAGTTTTCGCTCAACAGCTAAACGCGAAGCTTGTTGGAATATCTTCAATGCAAATTTTATCAAAAATAAACAATACGGATAAAAACTCATTGGTGCTTATGGACGCAAGAAAAAACAAAGTTTATTGTGCAATATACTCTCCAGCGGGAGAGATTATTCAAGAACCAAGCTCGATTGAAAAAGAACTTATTCTCGACTTAGCTAAAGAAAATTACTTTATTATAACCGACTCAAGTATCCACAATTATTTGACGGAAAATTCAATTACCAGCACGAATTATGAAGATGGAGAGTATGATTTAGGAAAATTTCTTGCATACTTCACGCATAAGTCCGTAGAAAATTCTAATGAAGATTTTCACTGGGCAAAAGTAAAACCTTTATACATACAACCTCCTTCGATTTCAAAACCTAAGGCAGTATAAAATGTACAAACTAGAATTCCAAGGCTGTTTACCGATCTTGTTGATATCTGTATTATTTCTGTTCATTGCTCTAAAGCTCTGGTTTGTAATCGCAATAATATTACTGTTTTATTTATTCAAAAACGTAATAGCATCAATATCCCTAAATATAAAATTAAGACAAAAAGAAAAAGAACTGCACTTTACTCCGCACAAAGGGGAAGTATACAAGATTTGCCCCTATTGCAATATTAACGTTAAACGCTCAGCGGAAAAATGCCCAAACTGTGGTCACGACTTAGATTAAAGGAAATATTATGTCAGAAATTTGCAAAAACTGGTCTCAATGGTTAAAAAATACAAGATTTTCTTATATGGATGAAGCTCAGGTCACGCAAACATTGAATTGGCTCAACTTTGTAAAAGACGCCGTACTTGAAAACGCAGAATTAAAAGCAAATGATACAATAATTGATATTGGAACCGGAACCGGACTTTTAGGATTTGGAGCATTAGAGTTTCTGGGAGAAAACGGAAAAGTGATTTTTTCTGACAAATTCGAGGACTGTCTCATTGAATGCAAAAAACTTCTCAGCACAGTTGATGTAAAACCTCAATACGAATTCTTACAAAGCGGATGTGAGGACATAAAACTACCAAAAGAATCTGTAGATAAAGCCGTTATGAGATCGGTACTTGTGCATGTTTTAGATAAACAACAAGCAATGAACGAAATATACAGAATACTAAAACCAGAAGGTATTTTTTCGGCATTTGAACCGGTTATAAGGTCGAATACCAGATATTATGAACTTACAACACCAAGCAACATAAGTTTTTATGAAGAATTCAAAAAAGCAGAAATAGAACTAATGACGAATGCAAATGATCCCTTAACTAATTTTGACGAGAATTCTCTTGCAAAAAACCTTGAAGAAGCCGGCTTTAAAGATGCAGTAATTGATGTTCAATCTACAGGTTCTACATACATAGTCCAATCTGCGGCAGTTGACAGTTGGTTTGACGCACCTCCAAGCCCTGGGGCTACTACTATGAAAGAAAAATTCTTACTCTACTTTGACGAGAATAAGGTTAAAGAATACATAGAGCAGGTTAAGGCTGACTTAACAGGAAAAGAAATTACGGTAAAAGCAAACACTGTTCTTATAAAAGCAATTAAGAACTAACAGCCTGCGGTTCCATAAAGTTTCTGTACTGAATCGCCTGTGCAATGTGAGAAACTGTTATATTTTCAGAGAGCTCGAGATCAGCAATAGTTCTGGCTAGCTTTACAAGTCTATCATAAGCTCTGCCTGAAATATTAAACTTAAGAATTGCACTCTTTAAAAGATTTTCGCAATCAGTATCTAATATACAAAACTTTTTTATTAACTTTGGAGTCAATTCACTGTTAGTATAAATTCCATAGTTTTTATATCTTTCTGACTGCATTTTTCTTGCATTGACAACTCTTTGTCTTATTTGAGCCGAAGACTCACACTCAAAATTTTTATTAAGCAAATCATCGACTTTGAGCCTCGGCACTTCGATCTGAATATCTATCCTATCCAAAAGTGGGCCGGAAAGCTTTGCCCTGTACCTGCTTACTTGAAAATCATTGCAACTGCACGCTTTTTCATAATCTCCCAAATACCCGCAAGGGCAGGGATTCATCGCAGCAAGAAGAAGGAAATCAGCAGGAAACTTGACTCTTGTCTGGGCTCTTGATATAACGACTTCT